>NZ_NCFM01000029.1:0-32681 GCF_002281195.1 Acidovorax sp. 35-64-16
TGGCGCAGCCTTCTTGGCAGCCACTACCTTCTTGGCAGGAGCGGCAGCTTTCTTCGCTGGCGCAGCCTTCTTGGCAGCCACTACCTTCTTGGCAGGAGCAGCAGCTTTCTTCGCTGGTGCAGCCTTCGTGGCGGCCATTACTTTCTTCGCTGGAGCGGCCTTCTTGGCGGCCGGTTTTTTCGCAGTTGCCATCATGTTCTCCTTGGGTCAATTTGCAAAGAGCACTCTCTGTCTGCAGTGGACAGAAAGCGATCCATGAAGATGGATAAGAACTCCATCTCCATGAACACGGAAACGACCCACGCGATGGCGCTCTGAGGCGTTGTCGGCGTGGGGCGTGGTGTAAAGATCCATGGTGGTGTGATGCGAAAGGTGCTAGTCCCAGGACAGCGCACCACCAGACTGGTATTCAATAACGCGGGTCTCGAAGAAGTTGCGTTCCTTCTTCAGGTCGATCATCTCGCTCATCCAGGGAAACGGGTTTTCTTCGTTGGGGAACAGCGTTTCCAGCCCGATCTGCGTGGCGCGGCGATTGGCGATGTAACGCAGGTAGCCCTTGAACATGGAGGCATTCATTCCGAGCACGCCGCGCGGCATGGTGTCTTCGGCGTAGCGGTACTCCAGCTCAACCGCCCTGAGGAACAGTGCCTTGATTTCTGCCTTGAACGCTGCTGTCCAGAGGTGGGGGTTTTCCAGCTTGAGCTGATTGATCAGGTCGATGCCGAAATTGCAGTGCATTGACTCGTCCCGCAGGATGTACTGGTACTGCTCGGCGGCACCGGTCATCTTGTTCTGGCGACCCAGCGCCAGGATCTGCGTGAAACCGACGTAGAAGAACAGACCCTCCATCAGGCAGGCAAAGACGATCAGCGATTTGAGCAGCGTCTGGTCGTTCTCGGGAGTGCCGGTATGGAAGTTGGGATCCATGATCGCCTCGATGAAGGGGATCAGGAACTGGTCCTTGTCGCGAATCGACTGGACTTCGTTGTAGGCGTTGAAGATTTCGCTTTCATCAAGACCGAGCGACTCCACGATGTACTGGTAGGCGTGCGTGTGGATGGCTTCTTCAAATGCTTGGCGCAACAGAAACTGGCGGCACTCTGGTGCTGTGATGTGGCGATAGGTGCCCAGCACAATGTTGTTGGCCGCCAGCGAGTCTGCGGTGACAAAGAAGCCCAGGTTGCGCTTGATGATGCGGCGCTCGTCATCCGTCAGGCCGTTGGGGTCTTTCCACAACGCGATGTCCCGCGTCATGTTCACTTCCTGCGGCATCCAGTGATTGGCGCAAGTGGCCAGGTATTTTTCCCACGCCCACTTGTACTTGAATGGAACCAGCTGGTTGACGTCGGTCTGGCCGTTGATGATGCGTTTGTCGGCTGCGTTCACGCGGCGGTGCGCTGCCGCAGCGGTGGGCGCGGGCACACCACCGCCGGCGCTGACTGCAGCACCTACGACTTGCGCTGAGGGGGGCTGGAAAGACAGAGGCGGTTGTCCCGCCAGGCGGTTGTGGTTCAGACCGCCGTCCAGTTGATTTTGCGATGAGGGCTTGACTTCTTCGTCCCAGGTCAACATAGATTTTCCAGTGTTCGGATTATGAAAGCAGTGCTGCAAAAAGAAAAGCACTGAAGCGTTGTGCAGCAAGGTTTTGTTGCTTCACAACACATGCGCAACGCATCGGACAAGGCCGATGCGTTGCCGTTGCCGTTGTTACTGACAGGCTTCGCAGCCGGGATCGTCGATCGCGCAGAACTTGATGTCCGTGGCCGGCAGTGCGGCACCGGGTGTTGCCGCGGCGGCCGCCGCGGTTTCGAGTGCGCTGGAGTGGGCCCGCGCAGGTGTCGATGCGCTGGTTGCACCACCTTCATTGCCCGACGAAACCGCGTTGAGCTGGCGCGTGGTCACCGTGCTCATCTCGACGTGTGTGGCACTTTGTGTGCGCAGGTAGTACGTGGTCTTGAGTCCGCGCACCCAGGCAAGTTTGTAGGTGTCGTCCAGTCTTTTGCCCGATGCGCCCGCCATATAGATGTTCAGGCTCTGCGCCTGGTCAATCCACTTCTGGCGGCGCGATGCTGCCTCCACCAGCCACTGTGGGTCGACTTCAAACGCCGTGGAGTACAGCGCCTTGATGTCCTGGGGCACGCGGTCGATCGGGTGGAGCGATCCCTTGAAGTGCTTGAGGTCCATGATCATCACGTCATCCCACAAGCCCAGTCGCTTGAGGTCGCGCACCAGGCCACCATTGATCACGGTGAATTCGCCTGACAGGTTGGACTTGACTGACAGGTTGCCGAACGAGGGTTCGATGGAGGCATCCACCCCAATGATGTTGGAAATCGTGGCCGTGGGGGCGATGGCAACGCAATTCGAGTTGCGCATGCCGTCCTGTGCAATCTTGTTGCGCAGGGCGTCCCAGTCCAGCGTGGACGAGCGATCCACTTCCACATAGCCGCCGCGGGCCGTTGACAGCATGTCGAGCGTGTCCAAAGGCAGGATGCCGCGATCCCATAGCGAGCCTTTGTAGCTGTGATATTTACCGCGCTCCCTGGCCAGATCACTGGAAGCCCAGTAGGCGTAATAGCAGATGGCTTCCATCGATTGATCGGCAAATTCCACGGCTTCTTGCGAAGCGTAAGGAATGCGCAGTTCGTACAGGCTGTCCTGAAAGGCCATGACCCCCAGGCCCACCGGGCGGTGGCGCAGGTTGGACTCCCGGGCCTTCTTGACGGCGTAGTAGTTGATGTCGATCACGTTGTCGAGCATGCGCATGGCCACCTTGATGGTCTTCTTGAGCTTGTCGTGGTCGAGTTTGCCGTCCTTGATGTGCTGCAGCAGATTGAGCGAACCCAGGTTGCACACGGCGGTTTCGGTGTCGCTGGTGTTCAGCGTGATTTCGGTGCACAGGTTGGACGAGTGCACCACGCCGGCGTGCTGCTGGGGTGAACGCACGTTGCAGGCATCCTTGAACGTGATCCAGGGGTGGCCGGTTTCGAACAGCATGGTCAGCATCTTGCGCCACAGGTCGGTGGCCTGTACCGTCTTGGCAGGCTTGATCTCGCCGCGCGCTGCCGCCTCTTCGTAGGCGACATAGGCCTTTTCAAAGGCTGCGCCAAAAAGGTCGTGCAGGTCAGGCACGTCAGACGGCGAGAACAGCGTCCAGGTGCCCTTTTCCATCACGCGGCGCATGAACAGATCGGGAATCCAGTTGGCGGTATTCATGTCGTGCGTGCGGCGGCGGTCGTCACCGGTGTTCTTGCGCAGCTCCAGGAACTCTTCGATATCGAGGTGCCAGGTTTCCAGGTAGGTGCAGACGGCGCCTTTGCGCTTGCCGCCCTGGTTCACGGCCACGGCCGTGTCGTTGACCACTTTGAGGAAGGGCACCACCCCTTGCGACTCGCCATTGGTGCCCTTGATGTGGCTGCCCAGCGCGCGCACGCGGGTCCAGTCGTTGCCCAGGCCGCCAGCAAACTTGGACAGCAGGGCGTTTTCCTTGATGGACTCATAGATGCCATCGAGGTCGTCGGGTACTGTTGTGAGGTAGCAGCTGGACAACTGCGAACGCCGCGTGCCGCTGTTGAACAGCGTGGGCGTGCTGGACATGAAGTCGAAGCTGGAAAGAATCTCATAGAACTCGATGGCGCGTGCTTCGCGGTCGATCTCATTGAGCGAGAGTCCCATGGCCACGCGCATGAAGAAAGCCTGGGGCAGCTCGATGCGCGTTTTCTTGACGTGCAGGAAGTAGCGGTCATACAGGGTTTGCAGGCCGAGGTAATCAAATTGCAGGTCGCGGTCGGCCTTGAGGGCGGCGCCCAGGCGCTGCAGGTCGTACTGCAGCAGACGTTCATCCAGCAGCTCGTGCTCCACACCCTTCTTGATGAACTGCGGGAAATAGTCCACATAGCTTTGCGCCATTTCGGCCTGAGTGACTTCGCGGCCCAGCACCTCACGCACGATCGTGTGCAGCAACAGGCGCGCTGTGGCGTAGGTGTAGTCCGGATCCTTCTCGATGAGTGTGCGTGCGGCAAGAATGGACGCCTTGTAGACCTCTTCCATCGGTACGCCGTCATACAGGTTGCGCATGGTTTCCGCCACGATGGGCTGGGCGCTGATGTCTGAACCCAGGCCGACGCAGGCCGATGCAATGAGCGACTGCAGGCGGGCCAGGTCCAGCGCCACGCGCTCACCGCCGTCCATGACATGCAACTGGGGGGCTGCAGGGGTTTGCTCTTCGGCTTGTCGCGCGCGCTCCTGGGTGCGGCGCTCGCGGTAGAGCACGTAGGCCCGAGCAATTTCATGGTGACCGCTGCGCATCAGCCCCAGTTCCACCTGGTCCTGCACGTCCTCAATGTGAAAGGTGCCGCCGCCGGGGCGTGAGCGCATCAGCGCGCGGGTCACATTCTGGGTCAGCATGTCCACCACCTCGCGCACGCTGGCCGATGCGGCGCCTTGTGTACCGTGCACGGCCAGAAAGGCTTTCATCATGGCGACGGCGATCTTTTGCGGCTCAAACGGGACCACTGCGCCGTTGCGCCGGATGATCTGGTAGTGGGTCAGCACATTGGCCGTCGCGGGAGCGTGGGATGGCAGCGCCTGTGGCGTGGCGGCGAGGTTGTCGGGGGTGGTCAAAGCAGCTTGCATGGGTGTCCTCTTCTGTGGGCTGTACGGGATGGGCGGGCGGGCTGGGAAAAGCGGTCGCGGTGTTTTCAGTGTGTAACGGCGAAAATCTGTCGCACACTATAGATGGTGTGTAGATAGTATTCAAGACACTACCTGTAGTGTATCGCCTTGATGGGGGTCACAATCCGAGGTGCGCTGTTGCAGTGCGGCGCAGCGGGAAATCGAATGATCCCGCAGGCCCCATGCAGCCGATATGTGATGACTGAAATCAAGCAAAACCGGGCGTCGCAGGCGGTTTTCCTGGACCAGGCCGCGTGGGCGTTGACGCGGGTTTTTTTCGCACCGCTGGGGGCGCGTTACAAACGGTGATGTTTGCGTGCTACAGCGGTGTCGCAGGCGTCACCGGTGCGGGTCCGGTGTGCCTCGGGTTTCCGCAGGAAACTGCGTGAGGGGCCAGGCGAGCAGGCGCTGAAGCCTTGTCCAGTCAAATCCGGGGCCGGGGTCTTGCTTGCGTCCCGGTGCGATGTGTTCGTGCCCCGCCACATGGGCGACGGGGTAGCGCTCCCGGATGTCGGCGCACAGTCTGGCCAGCACCTCGTATTGCACCGGCTCAAACATCTGACCTTCGAGCCCCTCCAGCTCGACACCAATCGAGTCGTCGTTGCACTGCGATCGCCCCCGGTAACTCGACTGGCCTGCGTGCCAGGCGCGCTCGTCGCAGTCCACAAATTGCCAGAGGGTGCCATCCCGTTCTATGAAGAAGTGCGCCGACACCTGCAGTCCCCGGATGCTTTGAAAGTAAGGGTGCGCGTCCCAGTCCAGGGCGTTGGCGAACAGTTTTTGTACCGACCCGCTGCCATAGCTCCCCGGCGGAAGGCTGATGGAATGGACCACGATCAGATCCACGGCAGCGCCACTGGGGCGCGGGCCAAAATTGGGAGAAGGTTGCCTGAGGGCCTCGTGATGCCAGCCCGCGTCCCACCGGGTTTGGGAGGGTGGCCCTTCAGCCAAGGTCGTCATGTGCGTCGTTGTCGCTCGGGGCGGAGATGTTCAACCGGGCAATGCGGTAACGGATTTGTCGCAGGCTGATTCCCAGCCGCGCCGCGGTGGCTGTCCGGTTGAAGTTGGCCTCGCGCAGCGCGCGCACCAGGATCTCCCGTTCCTGCTGGTCCAGCCAGGCTTGAAGATCGTTTGGCAGTGAAGTGCACGGTGTCAGTCCGCTGGTTGCCGCCATGCCGGGCTCGGCGTCGGCAACGGACGCTGTCGTGGCCACTGGCTGGGTGGACGATGGGCGGGCGCCAAAGGCATCGGCGGCAGAGGTGGCGCACTCCACGTGCAGTTCATCCCCGTCGCTCAGTGCCACGGCCCGGTGCAGTAGGTTCTCCAGCTCGCGCACGTTGCCGGTCAGGGGGTGGCTGGCAATGGCATTCAGCGCCTGCTCCGTGAGTGCCGGTGTCTTCATTCCCGATTCCTGCGCTATGCGGGCCAGCAACGCCGTGCACAGCGCGGGCAGATCCTCTCTCCGCTCGCGCAGCGGAGGAATGACGATTTCGATCACGTTCAGGCGGTAATACAGATCCTGGCGGAACCGGCCCGACAGCACGTCGGCCGCGAGGTCGCGGTGGGTGGCGCTCACGATCCGCACGTCCACGGTTTCCTCCTGGGTCGAGCCCAGGGGCCGCACGCTGCGCTCCTGAATGGCGCGAAGCAGCTTCGATTGCATTGCCAGGGGCAGATCGCCGATTTCGTCGAGAAACAGTGTGCCGCCGCGTGCGGCCTGGAAATAGCCGTCGCGGTCCTGACCGGCCCCGGTGTACGACCCTTTGCGGGCGCCAAAGAATTCGGCTTCCAGCAGGTTTTCGGGGATGGCGCCGCAATTGACGGCAATGAGCGGGCCTTCAGACCGCTGACTGCTGGCGTGCAACGCCTGGGCCACCAGCTCCTTGCCGGTTCCGGACTCCCCGTGGATGAGCACCGGGGCCATGCTGCGGGCAACCTTGGCAATCCGCTGCTTGACATTGCAAATGGCCTCCGACTCGCCAATAAGGCGGTCCAGCGCGCTCCCGGTGCCTGTGGGCTCGGTCGTGCTGCCCGGGCGTGCCGGGCTGCGGCTGGAGCGCGGCGCAGGAACTCCCCCCGTCCCCTGGACTGCCGAAGCCACCACCGAACGGAACTGTTTCAGGTCTACCGGCTTGGTCAGGTAGTCGAAGGCCCCCGAGCGCAGCGCTTCGACCGCGTTTTCTGCAGACCCGTAAGCCGTCATGACCACACAACGTTCACGGCGCTGCTGGTTTCGCAGATCCAGCAACAGCTCCATGCCAAAACCATCGGGCAGGCGCATGTCGGTAATGACGGCGTCGAAACGGTGGTCTTTCAGTTGCTGGCGTGCCTCCTGAACGCTGGATGCGGTTTCCACGCGGTAACCTTCGCGCAGCAACGTGAGTTCATACAGGGTGCGCAGATCGGGCTCGTCGTCAACGACAAGGATGGAGGCGGCTGGGGCATTCATGGATTCAGTGGCCGTTCAGACGACGATGGTGTCAAACAGGGTGGCATTTTCGGCAGGGCGTGTATTGCGGCGGAAACCCACGGTAAAAGCATTGCCACCGATTTCGCCGCGTGGTGTGGTGCGCACCAGGCGCTGATAGCCAATCGAGGCGCCGTGGCGTTGGCACAGCTCCCGGCAGATATACAGGCCCAGTCCGCTGGATCGGCTTTCAGACGAAAAGAAGGGCTCGAACAGGTGGCGTTCCACCGATTTGTCCATGGGTGCCCCATCGCTCCATACCTGCAGGCTGATGGCCCCCGACGGGCTGACCCGGGTGGTAATGGCCAGCGAATCGTCGTGGGGGCCCTTGTAGCGCACGGCGTTGTCCAGCAGGTTGAACAGCACACGCCGCAAGTGCTCGGTATCAAACTCGATCTGGGCGTTGTGGCCCATCAGTGAAATGCTGGCGCGGCGCTGTGCCGGGTTCTGGTGCTGCCAGTCGGCGCAGATCTGGGCCACGGTGTCGTCCAGCAGCAGCGTGGAGGCGGGCGCGTGGCTGATCTGGTGCTGCACCCGGGCAATGTCCAGCACCTCTTCGGCGATGCGCGCCAGGCGCTCTGCGTTCTGCCGCACCATCTGGGCGAGCCGTTGCTGGCCCGGGTCGTGCAGATCCTCCTCCAGCAAGGCATTGGCCTGAACGATGGCGGCCAGCGGGTTGCGAATTTCGTGGGCCACGGCAGCGGACATGCGGCCCATGGCTGCCAGTTTTTCTGTGCGCAAGCGCGCTTCCAACTCGCGCAGGTCGTGCAGGAACATCACGCACAAGCGCTCAACCGGCTCATGCAGGGACTCGTGGCGCGAGGCGGTCAGCCAGGTGCGCACATGCAGCCCGGTGGGGCTCTGGCCCGGATGCAGCAGGTCGGCATCGGTGGTGATGGGCTGTTCCTTGAGGAATGTGCGCTGCGCCAGCTTTACCAGTGGCAGCCAGGCGGGGTCCTCGTTCAGGGAGAAGGGGGGCGCCAGTGAGCCGGGGCCGCCCAGCAGCAGCAGTGCGGCCGGGTTGGCAATGCGCACGACATCCTGGCGGTCCAGCACCAGCACGCCATCGGTGAGGTGCTCGATCACCAGCGCGCTCACCTGGGACTGCACTCTCGCCGCCATCTGGCTTTTCTGGGCGAGCTGCTGCTCTCGCGTCAGCCGCACGGACAGCTGGTGCACCAGGTAAGTGATGATGAAAAAGCCCGTGCCGGCCAGTGCGCTCTGGAGATAGCGCGAGGCGTCATCGCCGCCGCTGATCTGCCCTTGCCACCAGGCCAAGGCCAGCAGCAGCAAGGTGGCGGCTGCCGTCGTGCCCAGAGCCAGGGTCAGCGTGCCCAGCACTGCCGCCATCAGGATGGGCAGGCCGAACAGGGGCGTGTAATTCATGGTGCCGGCCTGCAGCAATTGCAAGGCGCATACCGCCGCCAGGTCCACGCCAATGAACGCAAGCCACCGGGGGCCCGCAGCGGGCGGCGGAGGGGCGCGGCCTGCAAGTGCGCGCTCGGCCAGCGTTACCGCAAGGTAGGCCACGCACACCGCCAGCGTGGCCGGCTCTGCCGCCAGGTTGATGAACTGCCCCAGGCCCTGCAAAAACAGCAGAGTCAGCGCCACCATGACGCGGCCGGTCAGAAACCCGCGCCACATGCGCACAAAAGGTGCATCTGCGGTAGACGGTGAAAGACCCGGCGGCAGGAACGGCATGGTGTCAGGCGCTGTGTTGGCGCCTGTGTTCGGCGCAGCAGTAGGCGTGCTGCCCCAACATCAGTGCCTCTGCGCGCGGTACATGCACGCCGCAGTGGCTGCAGGCCACCATGTCCTGGGGCAGGACAGGCGCCCGGGGGGCGGCCTTCTCGGGGCCGGATGCCGGGGGACGGCGGCTTCGCCAGACACCCACGACCACCGCCAGCACAATCAGCAAAACCAGGTATTTCATGTGCTGCGACCCAAAACCACTTCCATCACGAAGCGCGAACCCACATACGCCAGCAGCAAAAGACCGGCGCCGGCGTAGAGTATTCGCACCGCATTGCGCCCACGCCAGCCAAAGCGTGCGCGGCCCAGCAGCAAGGTGGCAAAGGTGACCCACGACAGCAGCGAGAAAACCGCCTTGTGGTCCCAGCGGCCTGGATGCCCGTAAAGCGTTTCGCCAAACAGCCAGCCAGCGAGCAAAGTGGCCGTCAACAGCACAAAACCAGCCGTGACGAAGCGGAAGGTCAGTCGCTCCAGCGTGAGCAGCGGGATACCGCTTTGCGGGTCTTCTGCCTGGCGGATATGGTGCTCGGCACGCGTCATGAGCCAGGCATGCACGACTGCGGCAGCAAAAAGTCCGTAGCAGGCAATGCCCAGGGCCAGGTGCAGCGGCAGCCAGGGCGAGGCGGTTACATGCAAAGGCTGGCCAGAAAACACCAGGGACAGCAGCACCGCCCCCGCACCCAGCAAGGCCAGTATCCAGCGCGCCCGCAACTGCGGAAAAAGCTGGCGTTCGACGGCATACACCGTGAGCACCAGCCACGCGGTCATCGACAGCGCGTGTGCAAACCCGAAGCGGGGGGTATCGCCCCACAGCCCCCACGCCAGCACGGCCGCATGCAGCACCCATGCCAGTAGCAGCACATTGCGCGCCGCCGCGGTGCTCAGGCGTGACGACGCAGCCGCCGAAGAGGCATACGCGGCTGCGGCCGCGAGGGCCAATAGCCAGCTGACAGGGGAAGCACTGGGTAAAATCATGGGTACAGTTTAGCCTTTCGCCCACCGCCAGCGCCCTGGCGGGTCCGCGCGCCACCGGCGCTTGCGGGCACTACCGGAATACCCTATGGCCTCCGCCCTTACCGACAAACTCACGCGCCTCGTCAAGGAGATGCGTGGCCAGGCCCGCATCACCGAGTCCAACGTCACGGACATGCTGCGCGAGGTGCGCATGGCTCTGCTCGAAGCTGACGTGGCGCTGCCCGTGGTGCGCGACTTCATTGCCCGCGTCAAAGAGAAGGCGCTGGGCCAGGAAGTGCTGGGCTCGCTCAAGCCCGGGCAGACGTTGGTCAGCATCGTCAACCGCGAACTGGCCGCCACCATGGGCGAGGGGGTATCCGACATCAACCTGGCCGCCCAGCCGCCCGCTGTGATCCTGATGGCCGGTCTGCAGGGTGCGGGCAAGACCACCACCACCGCCAAGCTGGCCAAGCACCTGATTGAAAAGCGCAAGAAGAAGGTGCTGACCGTGTCGGGCGACGTGTACCGCCCCGCCGCCATTGAGCAGCTCAAGACCGTGACCAGGCAAGCCGGTGCCGAGTGGTTCCCCAGCACGCCCGAGCAAAAGCCGCTCGACATCGCCCTGGCGGCCCTCGATTACGCCAAAAAGCACTACTTTGATGTGCTGCTGGTGGACACAGCGGGCCGCCTGGCCATCGATGAGGCCTTGATGAAGGAAATCAAGGACCTGCACGCGGCACTGAACCCGGTCGAAACCCTGTTTGTGGTCGATGCCATGCAGGGCCAGGACGCGATCAACACGGCCAAGGCGTTCAAAGAGGCGTTGCCCCTGACCGGTATCGTGCTGACCAAGCTCGACGGCGATTCGCGCGGCGGCGCGGCGCTGTCGGTGCGCCAGATCACGGGTGCGCCCATCAAGTTCGCTGGCGTGTCGGAAAAAATCGATGGCCTGGAGGTGTTCGACGCCGAGCGCCACGCGGGCCGTATCCTGGGCATGGGCGACATCGTTGCGCTGGTCGAGCAGGTGAGCGCGGGTGTGGACATGGAGGCGGCGCAGAAGCTGGCCGCCAAAGTCAAAAGCGGCGACGGCTTTGATCTGAACGACTTTCTCTCGCAGATTCAGCAGATGAAGCAGATGGGCGGCCTGTCCAGCCTCATGGACAAACTGCCCTCGCACCTCACCGCCAAGGCCGGTGCGGTGGACATGGACAAAGCCGAAAAAGACATCAAGCGCAAGGAGGGAATCATCCACAGCATGACCCCGCTGGAGCGCCGCAAGCCCGAACTCATCAAGGCCACCCGCAAGAAGCGCATTGCCAACGGCGCGGGCGTGCAGGTGCAGGAGGTCAATCGCATGCTCAAGGAATTTGAGCAGATGCAGGGCATGATGAAAAAAATGAAGGGCGGCGGTCTGATGAAAATGATGAAGAAAATGGGCGGTATGAAAGGCATGGGCGGTATGCCCAAGATGCCGTTCTGATTATTGAGGTGTTTTTGGCCATAAGCGCTTACGGAATAAGCGCTGTAAGCTATCAAAACAAAAGCAAAAAACCGGCGTGAAGCCGGTTTTTTTGTGGGCAGTGCGCCGCTGTGATGCTATTAAAAAAGTAGCTGCTTGCGCCATATCAGAAATGGTTTCCGATACAAAAATGTCTGAAACCTATAGATAGCAAGCGCAAGGCGCTCACTTTTTTATCCATTCTGGGCATCGTACGGCAGATCACGCCATGGCGCGCACCAGCACGTCGCCACGCAGCGTGTACGCCTTGGCTTCGGTGATGGTCACGTCCACCATCTGGCCCACCAGGCGGGGCTGGCCCACAAAGTTGACCACGCGATTGCACTCGGTGCGGCCCATCAGCTCCGTGGTGTCGCGCTTGGAGGCGCCTTCCACCAGAATGCGCTGCACCGTGCCCACGCGGCTTTCGCTGATGGTCTTGATGTTGGCGTTGATGACGGCCTGCAGCTCGTGCAGGCGGCGCAGTTTCACATCGTGCGGGGTGTCGTCGTGCAGGCCGGCCGCGGGCGTGCCGGGGCGGGGGCTGAAAATGAAACTGAAGCTGTTGTCAAAGTGGATGTCGTCGATGAGCTTCATCATCTTGCCGAAATCTTCTTCGGTTTCGCCAGGAAAACCGACGATGAAATCGCTGCTCATGGCCAGATCGGGGCGGATGGCGCGCAGCTTCTTCACCGTGCTCTTGTATTCCATGGCGGTGTAGCCGCGCTTCATGGCCATGAGGATGCGGTCCGATCCATGCTGCACCGGCAGATGCAGGTGGTTGGCCAGCTTGGGGATGCGCCCGTAGGCCTCAATGAGCCGGGGCGTGAACTCGTTGGGGTGGCTGGTGGTAAAGCGAAGGCGCTCGATGCCCGGAATGTCGGCCACGTATTCAAGCAGCAGCGCCAGGTCGGCCACTTCACTGGTGTCGCCCATAGGGCCCCGGTAGGCGTTCACGTTCTGGCCCAGCAGGGTGATTTCCTTGACGCCCTGGTCGGCCAGGCCCGCCACTTCCACCAGCACGTCGTCGAACGGGCGGCTCATCTCTTCGCCGCGCGTGTAGGGCACTACGCAGTAGCTGCAGTATTTGCTGCAGCCTTCCATGATTGACACAAACGCCGATGCGCCCTCGACGCGCGCGGGTGGCAGGTGGTCAAATTTTTCGATCTCGGGAAAGCTGATGTCCACCTGTGGGCGGTCCTGCCGATCGCGCTCGTTCAGCATTTCGGGCAGGCGGTGCAGGGTTTGGGGGCCAAATACCACGTCCACGTAGGGCGCGCGCTTGATGATCTCGGCGCCTTCCTGGCTGGCGACACAACCGCCCACGCCGATTTTCACGCCCTTGGCTTTCAGGTGCTTGATGCGGCCAAGGTCGCTGAAAACCTTCTCCTGCGCTTTTTCGCGCACCGAACAGGTGTTGAACAGAATCAGGTCGGCCTCATCCACATTCTGGGTGGGTTCATAGCCCTGGGCGGCGTTCAGCACATCGGCCATCTTGTCCGAGTCGTACTCGTTCATCTGGCAGCCGAAGGTTTTGATAAAGACTTTTTTGGACATGGCGATTTCTCGAACAGGAATGCACGCCATGGCGCACAGGGGCGCGTGGCGTGAACTGCACACCACCGGGCAGGCCGGTGGTTGCAGCGGTTATCTGGGGGTTGTGTCCGACTCGACGCGGAAGTTGCGCCCAACGGAATCGCTGGCCTTGCGTGGCTGGCTTGCCTCTGCCTTGGTGAGGATCCAGGCCGAAATCAGCAGGCCCGTGCTGGGCTCGATGACGTAGTTCACCTTGAAACGCTGCCCCAAAACCGTGTGGGCCATGACCAGCGTGTTCTGTGGGCTGAACAGCCGCATTCCGGGGGCCATGCGGATGGCGTTGCCGTTCAGGGTGGCGTCGGCGGTGCTGTTGACGGTGAGTTCGCCGCGCAGCGCGGCATCGGGGAAGTTGCGCACCGACCCCATGCCCGAGGGTACCTGGGCGGTGGCAGGGGTGCTGGCCAGCACCAGGGCAGTGCCCAGCGCAGCCGCGAGGGCGCGCCAGAAGCTGTGGGGTGATGTAGTGGCCGAAAACGGGGTGGCGCGGCAGCGGGTCATGGTGTGTATCCAGAGGCTGGGGTGAAAGGGACGCTCATTTTACGCGGCTGCCCCTGGGCCGGGGTGGCGGGCGTCCGGTGTTCGAAAAATCTGCCGTGAGAGAGCGGCTGGTGCGAAGACATCGCCCATGGAAAAAGCCCGCAACAGAGAACTGTTTGCGGGCTTTTGAATGGTGGTGGTGATAGGTGGATTTGAACCACCGACATCAGCATTATGAATGCTGCGCTCTAACCAACTGAGCTATATCACCGCAGAACAAAATTATAGAACAAATTTACTGGTGGGTGAAGTTCGCCGTGCGCTTGTTGACGAAGGCGTCCATGCCTTCCTTCTGGTCCTGGGTGGCGAACAGCGCATGGAACAGCCGGCGCTCGAACATCACGCCGTCAGACAGTGAGCCTTCGAAGGCCCGGTTCACCGACTCCTTGGCGGCCATCACCGCAATTTGCGAGAAGTTGGCAATGACCAGGGCTGCGCCCAGGGCTTCTTCCATCAATTTGTCCAGAGTGACCACGCGGCTTACCAGGCCTGCGCGTTCTGCCTCCACGGCGTCCATCATGCGGCCGGTGAGGGCCATGTCCATGGCTTTGGATTTGCCCACTGCGCGCGGCAGGCGCTGTGTGCCACCCGCGCCGGGGATCACCCCGAGCTTGATTTCGGGCTGGCCAAACTTGGCGTTGTCGGCGGCGATGATGAAGTCGCACATCATGGCCAGTTCGCAGCCGCCACCCAGTGCAAAGCCGCTCACGGCCGCAATCACGGGTTTACGGATGGCGCGGATCTGCTCCCAGTTGCGGGTGATGTAGTCGCCCTTGTAGGCGTCGGCGAAGCTGTATTTGGCCATGGCGCCAATGTCGGCACCGGCGGCAAACGCCTTTTCGCTGCCCGTGATGATGGTGCAGCCAATCTTTTCATCGGCATCAAACGCCTTGAGCGCCTCGCCCAGTTCGTTCATGAGCTGGTCGTTCAGGGCATTCAGTTGTTTGGGGCGGTTCAGCGTGATGACGCCAACCTTGTCCGCTTCGATGCGAACCTCAATGGTTTCGTAGGCCATGAAATCTCCTGGGTTGATGGGTTATTCAGACAACCTGGGGGACTATACCGAAGCACAAAGTCGGGCCGGTTGTGCTCCGCGATGGCGCTGGCGCTCAGGCCAGCCAGCGTCCCAGCGCAGTGCTGTCGGTTGCGGTGAGGCTGATGGTGTCTGGCGTTGCTGCAGTGGCCTTGCGGCTGCGCCGCCCTGCCGGTTTTGACTTGCCGGGGGCAACAGCCGCCTGTGCAGCCGGCAGCGCCATGGGCAACTGCAGCAGGCGGCCATCGCGTGCCACCACGGCAGTGACATGTGTCGCCGCTCCCGCATAAAACGCCACATCCTCCAGCCGGGCAATGCGCCAGCCCTGGCCTTGCACTTGCATGCCCAGCCACTCATCCCCCGCGGCCATGCCCGCCTTTTCGGCGGGGCCGCCACGCAGCACGGTCTTGAGCTGCACGCTGTGGTTTTCGGTGACGCGCAGGCCCAGGCGCTGCGCCAGCTGGGGCTGCTCGGGCTTGAGTGCCACTCCATGAGCGGCCAGCAGCTCGGCCAGGGGGAGTTCGGCGGTGCTGTGCACCCACTGGTCCAGCTCGTTGTCAAAGGACCGCCCCGCTAGCGAGGCCAGCTCGGCGCGCAGGTCGGCCTCGGTCATGGGGCCGCCGGCGCAGCGCTTCCAGAGGGCGCGCATCACGTCGTCGAGTGTGGTCTTGCCTTCACGGCGCAGCGTGAGATCCAGGCACAGGGCGACCAGCGAGCCCTTGGTGTAGTAGCTCACCGTGGCGTTGGGGGTGTTTTCATCCTGGCGGTAATACTTCACCCAGGCATCAAAACTGGCCTGCGCCACCGTCTGCACGCTGCGGCCCGGTGTCTGCAGCACCTGGTTGGTGGCCTTGGCCAGCAGCTTGAGGTAGGTGGCATCGTCGATCAGACCCGCACGGCGCAGCAGCAGGTCGTCGTAGTAGCTGGTGAAGCCCTCAAAAAACCACAGCAGCTGGGTGTAATTCTCCTGGCTGTAGTCGTAGCGGAAAAACTCTGCCGGGCGCAGGCGCTTGACGTTCCAGGTGTGGAAATACTCGTGGCTGATGAGGCCGAGCAAGGTGGTGTAGCCATCACTGGCGCGCGCTTCGCCCGTGCGGGGCAGGTCATGCCGGCCGCAAATCAGGGCCGTGGAGTTGCGGTGTTCCAGGCCGCCATAGCCGTCGTGAACGGCATTGAGCATGAAGAGGTAATTTTTGATTGGCGGCTTGCCCTTGCCGTGCCAGAAGCGGATGGCGGTCTCGCAGATTTTCTGGGTGTCGGCCAGCAGGCGTTTGCCGTCAAACGATGGCGCGGCACCCGCCACCACGAATCGGTGGGCCACGCCGCAGGCGGTGAATTGCCCGCTCCAGAAGGTTCCCATTTCGACCGGGCAGTCCACCAGTTCGTCGTAGTGGCTTGCCGCATACGAGCCAAAGCCCCTTTTGTCGATGGACTGCGGCGTCAGCCCCGTGGCGACAGACCAGTGGGCGGTGGCCGCAGTGCTGGCGACTTCGAGTGCATGGGGCGCATCCTCTTGGCCATGCACACGCAGGCACACGCTGGTGCCATTGAAGAAGCCGCGCGAGGCATCCAGCCAGGCAGTGCGCACCGAGCTGTCGTAGGCACACACTTCGTAGGTAAGCACCAGGGGCCGGTCGGTGCGGCAGGTGGCGCGCCAGCGGTGCTTGTCCAGCTGCAAGAGCGGCACACGCCGGCCTTGTTGTGCACTCAGGCGCTGCAGATTTTTGGAAAACTCGCGCACCAGATAGCTGCCCGGTATCCAGACAGGAAGCGACAACTCCTGTTGTTCCTGCGGGTGCGCCACGGTCAGTGTGACGGTGAACAGCCGGGCATGTGGGTCGGCGGCTTCGATGCGGTAGTGAACGGGGGCCTGGGTGGCCTGGCTGGCTTGGCTGGAGGGTTTGCGGGAGGTACGGAAGGTGGGCATGGGTGCGGCGTCGCGCAAGGCGGGTGCTTAGTAGGCTGTCGGACTCGGACAACGTCGGCTGCAAACGGGCCGCAGCGGTCTAGTCATCTACCTTATTTTTGCCCCATAACCGTGCCATGAAGCAGCCAATCCTGCAAAGACTGTCCTCGCTGGGGGCCATTTTCGCTTTCGACGCCCCAGGTCTGACGGCCTCCTGGCTCCGATGCGCGCTTCACCCGCCGGGGTCTCGGGGGCTGGGAGGATGGCGCGGGGAGTGACGTCCCTGCAGGCGTTCAGTTGCTGCTGGGGGCGCTGCCGGCCTCTGCCAGGCGCTTTTCTACATCCTGGGCGTTGATGGCGCCCGGAACGCGTGAGCCGTCGGTGAATATCAGCGTGGGGGTTCCGGTGATCTTGTATTTTTTGCCGAAGGCAAGATTGCGCTGAATGGCGCTGGTGTCGCAGCTGGCGGTGTTGGGGGTCTTGTCGCGCAGCATGAAGTCGTGCCAGGTGGCGGCCCGGTCTTTGGCGCACCAGATGTTGCGGGATTTTTCTGCCGAGTCGGGGCTGAGGATGGGGTAGAGAAACAGATAGACCGTGATGTTGTCCACGTTCTGCATGTCCCGCTCGAAACGCTTGCAATAGCCGCAGTTGGGGTCTTCAAACACCGCCACCTTGCGTTTGCCATCGCCACGCACGATGGTGAAGGCATCCTTCAGGGGCAGGGCAGAAAACTCCACCGCCGTGAGTTTGTTAATGCGGTCTTCGGTCAGGTTGCGGCGCGCCTTGGTGTCGATCAGCTCGCCCTGGATGACGTAGTTGCCTTTGGCGTCGGTATAAAAAAGATCGGTGCCGATGCGCACTTCATACAGGCCAGGCATGGCAGTGGTGCGCACCTCGTCGATTTTTTCCATTTGCGGAATGCGTTCGGCCAGCGTTTTGCGGATGGCGGCCTCCTGGGCGGAAGCGGTGAAACTCAGGGCGAAAGCGGCCGTGGCCAGCAGGGTGGGAATCAATTGCATCGTGTTCTCGTTCAGTGGTGTCGCTGCGGCTGCCTGTGCAGCCACCAAATTCAGTGGGTTCCCATGGCCTGGCGAGCCATCCATTCCTTCAGGGGGCCGCTGCGCTCGAAACCTTTCATGCCCCAGTTGCGCAGCGCCTGCCATGGCCCTTCGGTCCGCGCAAAAAGCTGCTGCAGACTGTCGGTTGCCAGCCCCATGGGCAGCATGTCCGCCTTGCGCTCGCGCTCGTAACCGCGCAGCAAGCGCAAATCCGCCACGCTGCGCCAGTAGTCGCGTCCGTGCAGCACGCGGGCCAATACCTGCGCATCTGCCAGCCCCATGTTCAGCCCTTGTCCTGCCAGCGGATGCACGTTGTGCGCAGCATCACCGGCGAGTACCCAGCTGCGTGCCTGGCCGCCCTGCGCAGGCAGAGCCCCGCACCAGCGGTTGGCGCGCGCCTGCTGCAAGGGCCAGGCCGCACGCTCACCACTCAGTTGCAATGCGCCGAGTGCGCCATGACTGGCGTCGTGCAGGCGCTGGGCGAATTCCTGCGGTTCCAGCGCCAGCAACTCGGGCACCCGTTCCTTGATGACAGACCAGACCACTGCCACGGAGTTCCCCTGCGCACCGTCCAGCGGCAAAAAAGCCAGGATGCCGTCGGGCGAAAACCACTGGCGGGCAACCTGGCCGTGGGGGCGTTCGCACGTCAGCCGCGTGGCAATGGCGTGCTGTTCGTAGGCCGTCACCTCGAAGTCCACCCCAAACTCGCTGCGGGTGCGGCTGGCCCGGCCTTCGCACACCGCGGTAAGGGCCGCGGGCACTGGCTCTGGCACCACCTCCACTTGCGGCTGGTAGCGCACGGCTTCTGCCAGGCGGGCTTCCAGCGCTGGCACATCCACAATCCAGGCCAGTGCGTCCGCGCCCTGGGTGGCGGCGTCAAAGTGCACTGCGCCACCCTGGTCGCCAAACACCTGCATTTGTGTCACTGCCGTGGCATGGGCCGGGTCGGGCCAGCTGCGCAACGACTCGAGCAACTGGCGCGAGGCCGCATTCAGTGCATAGGCTCGCACATCGCCAGTGGGCGCAACCGCGGGAGCGGGTGCGGCCACCAGGGCTACGCGCAGCCTCTCGCGGGCCAGCAGCAAGGCCAGGGTGCGGCCCACCACGCCGGCGCCACGGATACAGATGTCAAAGGTTTTTGCCATGGCGGCATTGTAGGAGGGCCCTACGGACCGGAGGGCGGGGCAAAATGGCGCACCCGGCCCTCGCGGCCGCTGTCAGGAGCTTTGCGGCGTGACTTCTTTCCCTGAATCCGATCTGTCGGGCACGATCTCGCGCCTGTTTGTTTACCCGGTCAAATCCTGCGCGGGAGTGGAGGTGCAGGAGGCATTGCTCACCGAAACCGGCCTGGACCTGGACCGTGCCTGGATGGTGGTGGATGCCCTGGGCGTGTTCCTGACCCAGCGCGCCTTGCCCCGCATGGCGCTGATTCGTCCCCAGCTCAAAACCTCGGAACTGGTGCTGCGCGCCCCGGGCATGCTGGCGCTGCATTTGGCAGTGGATGCCGTGGAGGGCCCGGCCACCGTCACGGTATGGAAGGACACCGTGCCTGCCTGGGACATGGGCCCCCTGGCTGCGCAATGGTTCAGCGATTTTCTGGGGCAACCCTGCCGTCTGGTGCGGTTTGACCCGCACTACCGCCGTCTGTCGAGCACAGATTGGACCCAGGGGGTCGAGGCGCTCAACCAGTTTTCTGACGGATTTCCCTTGCTGGTGGTCAGCGAGGCATCGTTGGCAGAGCTCAATGCACGCCTGGTGGCCGCCGGGCAGGAGCCCGTGGGCATGGAGCGTTTTCGGCCCAACGTGGTGCTGGCGGGGGTGCAGGCGCACGACGAAGACCGCGTGGACATGCTGCGCGTGGCGGTGGGGCAGCAAGAGGTGCACTTGCAGCCCGTCAAGCCTTGCGCGCGCTGCCCCATTCCCAACATCGATCCGGCCACCGCACACAGCAGCCCGGTGGTGGCGGACACCTTGCAGGCCTATCGGCAGGACCCGCGTGTAGGGGGCGCCATCACCTTTGGCATGAACGCCATCGTGCGGCAGGGGGTGGGGCAGGTGCTGCGCGTGGGGCAGCCCATTGGCGCAGATGTGCGTTTCGACTGAACGTCGCGGTGCGCGAAAACCGGGCCAGGCCACAGGCCCGTAAAATCAGTGGTTTGTCTCCAGAACACCAGAAAGCCCTGCCATGAGCCTCCAATGCGGCATCGTGGGCCTGCCCAACGTCGGCAAGTCCACCCTCTTCAACGCCCTGACCAAGGCCGGCATCGCCGCCGAGAACTATCCCTTTTGCACCATTGAGCCCAATGTGGGCGTGGTGGAGGTGCCCGACCCGCGCCTGCAGCAGCTGGCCGAGATCATCCAGCCCGAGCGCATCGTGCCGGCCATCGTCGAATTTGTGGACATCGCAGGCCTGGTGGCCGGTGCCAGCCAGGGCGAAGGCCTGGGCAACCAGTTTCTGGCCCACATCCGTGAAACCGATGCTATCGTGAACGTGGTGCGCTGCTTCGAAGACGACAACGTGATCCACGTCGCCGGACGCGTTGATCCGATCTCGGACATCGAAGTCATCCAGACCGAGCTGTGCCTGGCCGACATGGGCACCGTGGACAAGGCGCTCAACCGCTACACCAAGGCCGCCAAGTCGGGCAACGACAAGGATGCCGCCAAGCTGGTGGCGCTGCTCACGCGCATCCAGGCCGCGCTCAACGAAGGCAAGCCCGCCCGCTCGGTGGCAATCACCAAGGAAGAGCAGCCCCTGCTCAAGTCCTTGTGCCTGATCACCGCCAAGCCCGCCATGTTTGTCGGCAACGTCAGCGAAGACGGCTTTGAAAACAACCCCTTCCTGGATCGTCTGAAGGAATATGCTGCCAGCCAGAATGCTCCCGTGGTGGCCATTTGCGCCAAGATGGAAGCAGAAATGGCCGAGATGGGCGACGAAGACCGCGACATGTTCCTGGCCGAGATGGGCCAGACCGAGCCGGGCCTGGCCCGCCTGATCCGTGGCGCCTTCAAGCTGCTGGGCCTGCAGACTTACTTCACCGCCGGCGTGAAGGAAGTGCGCGCCTGGACCATCCACATTGGAGACACCGCCCCGCAGGCTGCCGGCGTGATCCACGGCGACTTCGAGCGCGGCTTCATTCGCGCGCAGACCATAGCGTTTGATGATTTCATTGCCTACAAGGGCGAGCAGGGCGCCAAGGATGCCGGCAAGATGCGCGCAGAAGGCAAGGAATACGTGGTGAAAGACGGCGACGTACTGAACTTCCTGTTCAACGTCTAACCGGAGAGCGTGCGGCCTTTTGGCCCGTGTCTCTGCCCACATCCCTGCACCGCCTGGCGTTGCAGGGATTTTTTATGGCTTTATGGAACGGGCCCATGCTGCCTGCATGACCGCTTCCCATCACTTTTTCACGCCATGACTCCTGGAATCGTCTATGCCACCCTCGCCTACATGGCCTGGGGCTTGTTTCCGCTGTATTTCCGGCAGGTCGCCCATGTGCCCGCGCTGGAGGTGGTGGTGCACCGCACCGTGTGGTCGCTGGTGTTTGTGTTGGCAGTGCTGGCGGTGCGCAGGCACTGGGGCTGGATGCGCGCCCTGCGGGGCCAGCCCAGGGTGCTGGGGGCGTTTGCGGTGTCGGCGCTGCTGCTGTCGGTCAACTGGCTCACTTATGTGTGGGCGGTGCAAAACAACCATGTGGTGGATGCCAGCCTCGGCTACTTCATCCTTCCGCTGGTGAATGTAGCGCTGGGTTTTGTTTTTCTGCACGAACGGCCCCGCCCCGGGCAATGGCTGGCCGTGGCGGTGGCGGCGGCCGGTGTGCTGTGGCTGGCGGTGCAGGCCGGACGCGTGCCCTGGATTGCGCTGGTGCTGGCCTTGAGCTTTGGTTTCTATGGCCTGTTGCGCAAGGTGGCCACGCTGGGTGCACTGGAGGGGCTGGCGCTGGAAACCATGATGCTGGCGCCGGTGGCGGTGGCCGCACTCGCCATGTGGTCGTCGCAGGGGCAGGGCGCGCTGGTGCAGGGGGATACGGCCACCGTGGCGTGGCTGCTGGTAGCCGGCCCCATGACTGCGGTGCCCTTGTTGCTGTTTGCGGCGGGTGCGCGCCTGATTCCCATGGCCACGCTGGGCATCCTGCAGTACATCTCGCCCAGCCTGCAGTTTGCGCTGGGGATCTGGCTGTTTCACGAGCCGTTCGAGCCCGAGCGCCTGGTGGGTTTTGTGCTGATCTGGGCGGCGCTGCTGGTGTACAGCCTGGAGGGCTGGTGGACCCGCCGGAGCAGTGCCGCAGCGTGAGCGCGGGTCGGAATATTCGTTTGAATCAGATTTTAAGTAAAATTCGGCTCTAGCGCTTATGGGGTAAGCGCAAGCAGCTATATTTTTAGTAGCATTTTTTGGTGTGCTGTTGGCACTGCAGGTGGTGGGCCGGGTGAATGCCGGGCCCTGCCCACAAGGCGGGAGTGCAAGGCGGGATCGTGCGGTGGCCGCCGTTTTGTGCACTTTGCTTGCCCACGGGTGGTTGACACGCATCAATCAGCGCCCACACTGTGCGGCAATGTCTTTATGTCCGGCGCGCAGCGCTGCCCTCCATGCCCGATGCACCTGTTGACACGTTTCCGGCGCCGCCTGCACCGTCAGTACCGCCTGCACCGTCTGGTGCCACCGTGGTGTTCCATGCGCGCAATTTGTGCAAGACCTACCAGACGGGCGAGGTGCAAGTGCGTGCGCTGCACGATGTCAACCTGGATATCGTGCGCGGCGAGTTCGTGGTGCTGCTGGGCGCCTCGGGCAGCGGCAAATCCACGCTGCTCAACATCCTGGGTGGGCTGGATGTGCCGACCAGCGGCGAGGTGCGTTTTTCTGACCACGCCCTGAGCGGCGCCAGCGAGAGCGAGCTCACCACCTACCGGCGCGAGCATGTGGGGTTTGTGTTTCAGTTCTACAACCTGATCCCCAGCCTGACGGTGCGCGAAAACGTGGCCTTGGTCACCGACATCGCGCCGCACCCGATGTCCATCGACGAGGCGATTGGCCTGGTGGGGTTGACGCCGCGCCAGCACCACTTTCCGGCGCAACTGTCGGGCGGCGAGCAGCAGCGCGTGGCGATTGCCCGCGCCATCGTCAAGCGCCCCGATGTGCTGCTGTGCGACGAGCCCACCGGCGCACTCGACTACCAGACCGGCAAGATGGTGCTGGAGGTGATCGCCCGCATCAATGCCGAGCTGGGCACCACGGCCGTGGTCATCACGCACAACGCGGCCATCGCTGCCATGGCCGACCGCGTGGTGTACCTGGTGGACGGCACCATCCAGCGCATCGAGCGCAATGCGCACCGGCTCTCGCCTTCGGAGCTGTCGTGGTGAGGCAGAAAACACACCCACGCTCGCCCGCTGCGCGGGGTCCGCTGCCCCCCAAGGGCGCCGCTTTTTGCCTTGGGGCGGCCCGGCGGCAATAAATATGAAAGCCCTCGACCGCAAACTGCTGCGCGACTTGCGCCGCATGTGGAGCCAGGCGCTCACCATCGCGCTGGTGGTGGCCAGCGGCCTGGGGGGCTTCATCACCACCTTGTCGGCGGTGGAATCGCTGGCGCTGGCGCGCGACCAGTTTTATGCCCAGGGGCACTTTGCCGATGCGTTTGCCGCCGTCAAGCGTGCGCCGCTGGCACTGGCCGAGGTATTGCGCGGCGTGCCCGGCGTGGCCGATGTGCAGGTGACGGTGGAGCAGGTGGTGCGCGTGGAGATCGCCGGGCTGGTCGATCCCATCGTCGGCCAGCTCATTGGTGTGGACCTGCGCCAGCTGCCGCGCATGAACCAGGTCACGGTGCGCAGCGGCCGCGCCCTGGCCCCGCCCGGCGCGGGGCAGGGCCGCAGCGACAGCGCCATTGATGCGCTGGTGTCCGAAGGCTTTGCCCGCGTGCGCGGGCTGCACCCGGGCGACGAGCTGATTGCGCTGGTCAACGGCAAGCGCCGCACCCTGCGCATCGTGGGCACGGCGCTGTCGCCCGAATACATCTTTGCGGGCCTGGCGGGCATGCCCGACCTGCGCGGCTTTGGCGTGTTCTGGGTGGACCGCGAGGCACTGGCCGCGGCCTACGACATGCAGGGCGCATTCAACCGCGTGGCCGTCAAGCTGGCGCCGCAGGCGTCAGAGCCCGCCGTGCTCGATGGCCTCTCGCGCCTGCTGGCGCCCTACGGCGGGCGCGACGCCCGCGGCAGGGAAGACCAGTCTTCGCACGCCATGCTCGACAACGAGATCAAGGAGCAGCGCGTGATGGGCACCTTGCTGCCCGCCATCTTTCTGGCCGTGGCGGCTTTTTTGCTGCATGTGGTGCTCTCGCGCCTGGTGGCCACGCAGCGCGAGCAGATCGCTGCGCTCAAGGCGCTGGGCTATGCCAATGCGGCCATTGCCGGGCATTACCTCAAGCTGGTGGCCGTGATCGTGGTGGTGGGGCTGGCGCTGGGCGTGGCGCTGGGCAACTGGCTGGGCACCATGCTGACCGGGTTGTACGCCGAGTTCTTCTTTTTTCCGGTGTTCGAGCACCGCATCGCGCCCTGGCTGATTCTGGTGGGCGCGGGGGTCACCGGCACCACAGCCCTGCTGGGCACGCTCAGCGCCATCGGAGCCACCGTGCGCCTGGCCCCGGCCGAGGCCATGCGCCCGCCTGCCCCGGGCCAGTATCGGCGCACCGTGCTGGAGCGCCTGGGCGTGCGCCGCATACCGGCCGGGCTGCGCATGATCCTGCGCAACATGGAGCGCAAGCCCCTGCGCACCACGCTCACCATCGGCGGCACGGCGGCGGCGGTGGCCATCGTGGTCATGGGCAACTTCTTTCGCGATGCCATCGACCATATCGTGGACACCACCTTTCACCTGGCGATGCGCAGTGATGTGAACGTGTGGATGACCGAACCGGTGGATGCCCTGGCCCGCCTGCAGCTGGCGCGCCTGCCCGGAGTGACAAGCGTGGAGCCCACGCGCAGCGTGGCGGTGCGCATGGGCCATGGCCACCGCAGCGAGCGGGTGGGGCTGCAAGGCGTGGCACCGGGTGCGCAGCTCTTGCGCGTGATCGACGTGGATGGCCGGCAAAGCCCCGTGCCTGACGCCGGTCTGCTGCTGACCGACCGCATGGCCGACAAGCTCGGTGTGCGCGTGGGCGACAGGGTGCGCGTGGAGGTGCTGGAGGGCCGCCAGCGCACGCTGCAGGTGCCGGTGCAGGCCACCGTGCGCGAAATGATGGGGCTGAACGCCTATGTGCAGCGCGATGTGCTCAACCGCTGGCTGCAAGAGGGCGATGTGGCCTCGCAGTTTGACGTGGCGCTGGAGCCGGGCTCGGAGGCGCGCTTTCTGGAGGCCACCAAGGCCCTGCCGGTGGTGGCGGGCGCCTTCAGCAAGGCCACACTGCTGCGCAACATGCAGGATGTGAGCGCGCGCAATGTGCGCATCATGAGCACCATCCTCACGCTGTTTGCGGCCGTGATTGCGGTGGGAGTGGTTTACAACAACTCCCGCATTGCGCTGGCCGAGCGCACCTGGGAGCTGGCCAGCCTGCGCGTGCTGGGATTTACGCGGGGCGAGGTGTCGGCGCTGCTGCTGGGCGAACTGGCGATTGGCATCGCGCTGGCGCTGCCGCTCGGTATGGCCATGGGCCTGGGGCTGGTGCACCTGCTGGTGGAACTGCTCAAGAATGACCAGTTTCTGTTCCCGGTGGTCATCAGTGCGCGCACCTATGCCTGGGCGGGCCTGTGCGTGGTGGCAGCCGGCCTGGCCAGCGCGCTGGTGGTGCGCCGGCAAATCGACCGGCTGGACATGGTGGGTGCGCTCAAGACGCGCGAATAGGCTGCGGCCAACAAGGCGAACAATGCAAGCAACAGGGATATGGCAATGCAAAAGAAAACGTTGATGCTGGGTGTAGGTGCGCTGGTGGTGCTGGGCGCACTGCTGGCGTGGGCATTTGCACCCCGTCCGCTGCAGGTGGAGGCCACCGCCGTGGTGCAGGGCCGCTTTGAGGCCGGCATCGACGAAGATGCAAAAACCCGCCTGCGTGACCGCTTCAGCATCTCGGCCCCTTTGGCCGGGCGGTTGGCGCGCATTGCGCTGCGTGAGGGCGATGCGGTGCAGGCGGGCGACGTGGTGGCGCGCATCACCCCCGCCATGCCGGCCTTGCTGGACGAGCGCAGCCTGCGCGAACAGCAGGCACGCGTCACCGCCGCACAGGCCAATGTGCAGCGCGCTGCCGTGCGCATCGAACGCAGCCGGGTGGCGCAGGCGCAGGCCCGCAACGACCTGCGGCGCAGCGAACAGCTGGCGCAGCAGGGCTTCGTGGCCCCCACGCGGCTCGATAGCGAGCGCCTGGCGCTGCAGGCGGCAGAAAAAGACACCGACGCCGCGGTGCAGGAACAGCAGGTGGCCCGCGCTGCGCTCGACGTAGTGCAGCGCCCCGGCAGCGCCCCGGCTGGCAAGGCCTTCGAGGTGCTGGCCCCCGTCGCCGGCCGTGTGCTGCGCGTGGCGCAGGTCAGCGAAAGTGTGGTGGCGCTGGGCACCGTGCTGGTCGAGGTGGGCGACACCGCGCAGCTCGAAGTGGTGGCGCCGCTGCTGTCCACCGATGCGCTGCAGGTGCGCCCGGGTAGCCCCGTGCGCATCGAGCGCTGGGGTGGGCCGGGCGTGTTGCAGGGGCGCGTGCGCAGCGTGGAGCCGGCGGCGTTCACCAAGGTGTCGGCGTTGGGCGTGGAAGAGCAGCGGGTCAACGTGCTGATCGACCTGACCAGCCCGCCCGCGCAATGGGCCGCACTGGGCGACGGCTACCGCGTGGTGGCGCGCGTGCTCACCCGCGAGGCGCCGGACGCCACGCTGGTGCCAGTGAGCGCGCTGTTCCCGCTGCCTGTCAGCGACGGCGCCGCATCGGCCCCGATGGCGGATGCTGCCGCGCCGCGCATGGCCGTGTTTGTGGTCGAGGGTGGCCGGGCACGGCGCACGCCTGTGGTGCTGGAGGCGCGTGGCAGCACCCACGCCTGGGTGAAAGAGGGGCTGCAAGCGGGTGATCAGGGCGTTGTGTACCCGCCCGCTGCGCTGACCGATGGTGCGCGTGTCCAGTTGCGCACCCCCTGACGGAGTGTTGGCCCATGGTCTCTGAATCCCTGGTGGAAGCCTATGCCGCCGCCGAGCAGCGCCTGCGCCAGTTGCAGTGCAGCCCCGAGGCTTTTGGCCACCCCACCGGCACCGTGGAGTGGATCGAAACCCATATCTCCTGGCTGCTGCTGGCGGGTGACTTTGTCTACAAGTTCAAGAAGCCGCTGAAGCTGGATTTCCTGGACTTCAGCACCCCCGCGCTGCGGCGCGCCGCCTGCGAGGAAGAGCTGCGCATCAACCGCCGCACCGCGCCGGCCCTGTATTTGGGGCTGGTGGCGTTGAGCGGTGCGGCAAACAGCCTGCAGCTGCAGCCCGCCGAAGCGGCCCCGGCCGATGCGGAACCTGCCGTGCGCATGCGCCGCTTTCCACAAGAGGCGCTGCTGAGCCACCTGCTGGAGCAGCAGCGCCTGTTGCCCGGCCACATCGACGCCCTGGCGCAGCAGGTCGCGCAGTTCCACGCCGGGGCGAGGGTGGCTACGCCCGGGCAGGTCTGGGGCACGGCCCATGCCGTGGTGGCGCCGGTGCAGGATTGCCTGGCGGCGCTGCAGCCGCTGGTGGCGCAGGCCGTGCCAGACATGGGCCCCGCGCTGCGGCAGCTGGCGCAGTGGTGTGCCAGCCAAGGCACCGCGCTGGCGCCGGTGTTCCTGCAGCGCCTGCAGTCCGGTCGGGTGCGCGAATGCCATGGCGACCTGCACCTGGCCAATCTGGTGCTGATGGACGGACAGCCGCAGCTGTTCGATGCGATCGAGTTCAACCCCGCACTGCGCTGGATCGATTGCGTGGCTGACATTGCCTTTTTGGCCATGGACCTGGAAGCCCGCGGCCGCGCCGACCTGGCGTGGCGCTTTCTGAACGCCTGGCTGGAGCACACCGGCGACTACGCTGGTTTGCAGGTGCTGCTGTACTACCGCGTGTACCGGGCCCTGGTGCGCGCCCGCGTGGCGGGCCTGCGGCTGGCGCAGGTGGAGGGTGAGGTGGGGCGCGACGAGCACACGGCCAGCCTGCGGGAAGTGCGGCGCTATCTGGCGCTGGCGCTGCGCTTCACAGAGCCCCGCACGGTCGAACTGTGGCTGGCGCATGGATTTTCTGGTGCGGGCAAAAGTACGCAGTCGCAGGCGCTGATTGCCGAGCGCGGCGTGGTGCGCGTGCGCGCCGATGTGGAGCGCAAGCGGCTGTTCGGCCTGTCGCCGCAGGCATCGAGCGCGGCGGTGCGGGGCGGCATTTATACGGCTGCGGCCTCGCAGCGCACCCACGAAGCCCTGGCGCAGGCGGCCCGCTGGGCGCTGGGTGCGGGCCACACTGTGCTGGTGGATGCCACGTTCCTGAACCCCGCCATGCGCCAGTGCTTCATGGCACTGGCGGCGCAAGCGCAGGTGCGGTGCCGCATTTTGTCGTTCGAGGCGCCTTTGGCGGTGCTGCGTGAGCGGGTGCGCAGCCGCCAGCTGGCGGGGGGCGATGCGTCAGAGGCCTCGGTGCAGGTGCTGGAATCGCAATGGGCGGCGGCACAGCCGCTCTCGCCCGCAGAAGAGGCGCTGACGGTGCATGTGGACACCACCCGGCCGGTGGACTGGAATGTGCTGCTGCCGCGCGCCGATGGCAGCATGCCGGCTACATCGCCAGTTGCCCGGGCATGAAATACAGCAGCACGCTGGTCATGACCAGGTAGCGAAAGAACTTGCCCACCGCCATGTAGGCCAGGCAAGGCCAGAACGGCAGCTGGAGCCAGCCCGCCACGGCGCACAGCGGGTCGCCCACCACGGGCAGCCAGCTCAGCAGGCAGGTCTTGGCCCCCCATTTGCGCAGCCAGACGCGCGCGCGGCGCTCGGTGCGGCTGAGTTCGCGCGCCGGTTTGGCATCGGCGCCGGTGGGGTGGTTCAAACGGCGGTGGCGCCGTGCCGCATCCCAGGCGCGGTGCGCCCCAAGGCCCATCCACCAGCTCACCCCGCCGCCCAGGGTGTTGCCCAGCGTGGCAACGCCAATGGCGGGCCAGAACAGGTCGGGGTTGAGCTTGATCAGGCCAAACACCGCAGCCTCGGAGCCCACAGGCAACAGCGTTGCCGAGACAAACGACACGATGAAGACCGTGCCCAGGCCGAATTGCGGCAAGGCGAGCCATTCCAGCAGCTGGTGCATCCAGATTTCCATAGGCATCAAGTGTAGGGTGGCAGCCGCACGGGCGGTGGGCCCTGAGGAACCAGTCCTACAAGGCACTGCGCCGTTTGGCCACGGCACCGATGCGCCAGGGTTTGTATCTTCAGGTCAGTCCAACCCTTGGCAGATATCGGAAGGCTGCAATGCACAACTCTTCACGGTCCCCGTCTTTTCCTTACCTTGCGCATTGGCTCTCGGTGGTCTCCGGCATCTGCCTGGCGGCATGTGTGCAAAGCCCCCAGGCTGCTGTGTCCGCCAACGCGATGCCCCCCGTGGCGATGGTTTGGGACACAGGAACAGGTAGCTGCGTGGTTGGCGAGCGGCTTCGCACCGCGGTGGCCAGCGTGCGCACCGTGCTGCGGGCGCAAGGGCTGGCGTTGAAGACAACTTGCCAGGCCGGCCAGGGTGCACTGGGGGTCCGGGTGGATGTGGTGGATGGCCTGCTCGCCAGCGCCGTGGTGCGTGGCCCGCTTGCCGAGGGCGAGCCCGTGGACATGGGCACCCCTGCGGGGGTGATCGGCGCGAAGGCCGGAAACGACAGCGAGGATATTTCGCCCGATGTGCAGCACAACCGCCAGTGGTTGCGAGCGCTGATGGCGCGCCACCAGTTCGACAACCTGCCGAACGCCTGGTGGCATTTTGCGCACCAGGCTGCGACGCAACCGGCTGTGGCCGAAGTGGAGCTGGCGGAGCGTTGAGCCCGTTGCCCTGAAGCGGCGCAATGGGGACGGCGACCAAGGGGCCGGTCGTCGCATTTTTTGAAGAGTTTTGACGCGGCGGCGCATTTCGGTTGCTGAAATTTTGAGCAGGTACAATCCTGCCTCCTTTTTCAGCAATCGCTGCTGCCATCCATCACGCCCCCTCCCATGCAGATCGGCCACATCCCTTTGGCGAATCGCTTGTTCGTCGCCCCCATGGCGGGCGTCACGGACCGGCCGTTTCGTCAGTTGTGCAAGGCGCTGGGCGCAGGCTATGCGGTGAGCGAGATGGTCACCTCGCGCAAGGACCTGTGGAACAGCCTCAAGACCTCGCGCCGGGCCAACCACGAGGGGGAGCCGGGGCCCATCGCCGTGCAGATTGCCGGCACCGAAGCGCAAATGATGGCCGAGGCCGCTGTCTTCAACATCGACCGTGGCGCGCAGATCATCGACATCAACATGGGCTGCCCGGCCAAGAAGGTGTGCAACAAGTGGGCGGGCTCGGCGCTGATGCAGGACGAGGCGCTGGCCGTGGAAATAGCCGCTGCCGTGGTCGAGGCCTGCGCACCGCGCAACGTGCCCGTCACGCTGAAGATGCGCACCGGCTGGTGCCAGCAGCACAAGAACGCCGTTTCGCTGGCGCGCCAGTTCGAGGCCGTGGGCATCCAGATGCTCACGGTGCACGGCCGCACGCGTGAGCAGGGGTACAAGGGCCAGGCCGAATACGACACCATTGCCGCCGTCAAAGCCGCAGTGCGTGTGCCTGTGGTGGCCAATGGCGACATCACATCGCCCGAGAAGGCGCGCCAGGTGCTGGCCGCCACCGGGGCCGATGCCATCATGGTCGGCCGCGCCGCCCAGGGCCGGCCCTGGATCTTTCGCGAGATCGGCCATTTTCTGACCACGGGCGAGCACCTGGCGCCGCCGTTGGTGGCCGAGCTGCGGCGCCTGCTGCTCGATCACCTGCACGACCACTACAGCCTGTACGGCGAAGGCACCGGTGTGCGCAGCGCGCGCAAGCACATTGCCTGGTACCTGCGGGCCTTGCCGGGGGGCGAGGCCTTGCGGCAACACATCAATACGATAGAAGACTGCACCACGCAGTGGCAGGCCGTGGCCGACTATCTGGATGCCCTCGGGCAACAGATGGACCGGCTGCCCGCCACCGCCGACGCGGATGCGGAACCAGAAGAACAAGAGGGAATGGCAGCATGAGCAAGAAGAGCATCGAAGAATCCGTGCGCGAGAGCCTGCACAGCTACTTTCGCGACCTGGGCGGCGAAACGCCCGATGGCATGTATGACATGGTGGTGCGCCTGGTTGAAAGGCCACTGCTGGAAGTGGTGATGCAGCAGGCCGAAAACAACCAGTCACGTGCCGCCGAATGGCTGGGCCTGAACCGCAACACGCTGCGCAAGAAGCTGGTCGAGCACAAGCTGCTGTGAGCTTTTTGCTATATAAATAATAGCTATTAGCGCTTGATGGACGGGCGCTAGAGCACGATTTCATTCAAACTACGACCACCACCATGAACGCACTCCTCTCCGTCTCCGACAAGACCGGCATCGTCGAATTTGCGCAAGCCCTGCACGCGCTGGGCATCAAGCTCTTGTCCACCGGCGGCACCGCCAAGCTGCTCGCCGACAAGGGCCTGCCCGTCACCGAGGTGGCCGAGGTCACGCAGTTCCCCGAGATGCTGGACGGCCGCGTCAAGACGCTGCACCCCAAGGTGCACGGCGGCCTGCTGGCCCGCCGCGAGCTGCCCGAACACATGGCGGCCTTGAAGGAACACGGCATCGACACCATCGACCTGCTGGTGGTCAACCTCTACCCCTTTGAAGCCACGGTGGCCAAGGCCGGCTGCACGCTGGCCGACGCCATCGAGAACATCGACATCGGCGGCCCCGCCATGGTGCGCAGCGCCGCCAAGAACTGGAAGGACGTGGGCGTGATCACCTCAGCCGACCAGTACGAGGCTGTGCTGGCCGAGCTGAAGGCGGGCGGCAAGCTGTCCGACAAGCTGCGCTTCGCGCTGTCGGTGGCGGCGTTCAACCGCATCGCGCAGTACGACGGCGCGATCAGCGACTACCTCTCGTCCGTCACCTTCGAGGAAGAGAAGCTGTCCGAGGCCTACGTGCCCCAGCGCGCGCTGTTCCCTGGCCAGAGCAACGGCATCTTTACCAAGGTGCAGGACCTGCGCTACGGCGAAAACAGCCACCAGCAGGCCGCGCTGTACCGCGACCTGCACCCCGCGCCCGGCTCGCTGGTCACCGGTGTGCAGCTGCAGGGCAAGGAACTGAGCTACAACAACATCGCCGACGCCGATGCAGCCTGGGAGTGCGTCAAGAGCTTTGACGTGCCGGCCTGCGTGATCGTCAAGCACGCCAACCCCTGCGGCGTGGCCGTGGGCCTCGATGCATTGACGGCCTACAGCAAGGCCTTCCAGACGGACCCGACCAGCGCCTTCGGCGGCATCATTGCGCTGAACCGCACGCTCGACGGCGCGGCTGCGGCGCAGATCAGCAAACAGTTCGTCGAAGTGCTGATGGCGCCCGACTTCACACCCGAGGCGCTGGACGTCTTCAAGGCCAAGGCGAATGTGCGCCTGATGAAGATTGCGCTGCCCGCGCACGGCGGCAAGACGGACTGGGAGCGTGGCCGCAACGCCATGGATGCCAAGCGCATCGGATCGGGCCTGCTGCTGCAGACGGCCGACAACCATGAGCTGGCGATCACCGAGCTGAAGGTGGTGACCAAGAAGCAGCCCACGCTGGAAGAAATGGAAGACCTGCTGTTTGCCTGGAAGGTGGCCAAGTACGTCAAGAGCAACGCCATCGTGTTCTGCAAGGGCGGCATGACCATGGGCGTGGGTGCAGGCCAGATGAGCCGCCTCGATTCGGCCCGCATCGCCAGCATCAAGGCGCAGCACGCCGGCCTCACCCTGCAGGGCACGGCGGTGGCGAGCGACGCCTTTTTCCCCTTCCGTGATGGCCTCGACGTGGTGGTGGACGCAGGTGCCACCTGTGTGATCCAGCCCGGTGGCAGCATGCGCGACCAGGAAGTGATCGACGCCGCCGACGAGCGCGGCGTGGCCATGGTGTTCAGCGGCGTGCGTCACTTCAGGCACTAAGTAGCCCCCTGAGTAACCGTCTTCAAAGTCAAGCACTATGAAGCGATGCGTCCCAAGGTTTGCCGGTTCTGACCATGGCGTTGAGCATGGTCAGCAGCTTGCG
>NZ_NCFM01000072.1:0-5478 GCF_002281195.1 Acidovorax sp. 35-64-16
GAACTTGGCGGACAGCACCGTGGCGATGGCCGCCGTCAGCGTCGTCTTGCCATGGTCCACGTGACCGATGGTGCCCACGTTGACGTGGGGCTTGGTGCGCTCGAATTTGCCTTTTGCCATTTTTCCGACTCCGAAAAAAATCTATGCCAACAAAACAGGACCACGGCGCAGCCGAATTCGGACGCACCAGAATTGGTGCCCATGGCGGGAATCGGACCCGCGACCTCTCCCTTACCAAGGGAGTGCTCTACCACTGAGCCACATGGGCCTTTTGGAACCGCAAAAACGATACCAAAGACTTTCTAAACTTCAAAACCAGCCTGCAGACGATGGAGCGGGAGACGGGAATCGAACCCGCGTCATTAGCTTGGAAGGCTAGGGTTCTACCATTGAACTACTCCCGCATCAGTGACGTTTGCCACATCAGCGCAACCCGACAAATGCCAAGCAACTTTTGACTCATCTATAACTGGTGGAGGGGACTGGATTCGAACCAGTGTAGGCGTAAGCCAACAGATTTACAGTCTGCCCCCTTTAGCCACTCGGGCACCCCTCCGAAGAATTTCGAATTATATCACTATTTTTTTACGACTTCAGCGTTCTGCCCCACAAGATATGCAGCGTACAAAGACTCTCGCAAGGCCAACTGACGAAGAAACGTCTACGGCATAGGCAATTGGTGCGGCTGGCGGGGATCGAACCCACGACCCTTGGCTTCGGAGGGCAAAAAAATTGCTGCGTTTCAATAGCAATTTTTGCACTCAATAAGTAACCAATCGACGTAAGTTGTTGATCATACAGGATTTGCACCCATCCCAATTGGGACATCACGAGCCCTCATTTGCGCTCAACAGGCACACATTGTCACGCTGATCCCGCAAAAACGGCCCGAAGCGCCACTCGCAATTGATGACTCTTGGCCTCTTGCTTCCTGCCCCGCCGGGTCTTCAAGCCGCTTAACTTGATGCGCAGGTGTTGCTTGATCCACTTGAAGAACAACTCCACCTGACAGCGATGCTTGTACAACGCGGCAATACTTAGGGGTGTCTAATTAGCGATATACCTCAGACACACGCAGCACCTTGAGCGGCAGCGGCCCGGTCGCCATCATGGCTCGCAGCAACCCGCGCAGCATCGGGCATCTGAAACACGACAACCGCATGGACCGGTGTTGGCTCAAGGGGCAAACGGCCGATGCGCTACACGCGGTGCTGTGCGCGGCCGGCTACTTGCATCCGCTGGCTGCCCGCGGGCGATTGTACGTTTGGGGCTCAAGGGTGCCATCCAAGCCAGGAGAATTGCTGACCTTGTTGAGGGAGCGCCACGTGCCGGGTTTGGAGAGCCCGACCTCCACGAGGCGTGCCCGCCCCATACAGCTCGATAAATGGGCCGTAGATACCGCTTCTCAGGCGCCGAAACAGCCGACTCCTGCTCAGATACTCTTGCGTAGTCGCCATCGTGATCTCCGTAGTTGAGGACGGAGGCAGGAGGGCGTGTCCGAATTTCTGTGTAAACGGTTCGGACTTCAGTTGACGGAGATGCGGTCTCCGAACTGAATGGTACCTGCGCACCAACATGGCGAAGGAAAAGATCACGGGCATTTGGGCCGAGGCAGCGGCCATCCTGTCAAAGGCCCGGGCGGCAGGGCTAGGAAATCACCGTTTGCCGACTCTAAAAACGCTTGCTCCCTTTTTTATGTTGTAGTAACATGGCTACATTTATCGCCTATCGGAGGTGCAGTTATGACCATCACCACCCTATCAAGCCGCGAGTTCAACCAAGGGGCGAGCGAGGCAAAACGGGCCGCAAACAACGGGCCAGTGTTCATTACAGATCGCGGCCGACCGGCCCATGTGCTGATGAGCTTTGAGGAGTATCAGCGGCTCACCAAGCAGCGGCGCAACATTGCCGATGCGCTGGCAATGCCGGGTATCGCCGACATCGAGTTTGTGCCGCCGCGTGTGACCATCAAACCCCGGCCGGTTGATTTCACATGATGTTTGTTCTTGATACCAACGTGGTGTCGGAGCTGCGCAAGGTACGCAGTGGCAAGGCCGATGCGAACGTGACCGCATGGGCGGAAAGCGTTGATGCCGCCGATCTCTTTGTGTCAGCCATCACCATCATGGAGCTGGAGCTTGGCGTTCTGTCGATTGAACGCAAGGACGCCACCCAGGGGGCCATGCTGCGCTCATGGCTGGAGCAGCACGTATTGCCCGAGTTCTCCGGCCGCACGCTGCCTATTGATACCGCCGTGGCGCAACGCTGCGCACGGTTGCATGTCCCCGACAAGCGCGGCGAGCGCGATGCACTCATTGCGGCAACGGCCCTTGTGCACGGCATGACGATGGTTACTCGCAACGTTGCTGATTTCCAGCCAACGGGCGCGATCATTCTCAATCCGTGGGAGGCGGTGCGGTGACCGCTGCCCATGAACATTACACGACATGGCTGTGGTAAGGGGGTGCGGATAAAAACTTGGACTGGTTTTATGCCGCAAGTCCAAGACTCACCCTGTATTCGATCGGGCTGAGGGCCCCCAGGGAGATCTTGATCCGCTTCTCGTTGTACCAACGGATGTACGAGTCGACCACTTCAATGAACTGCTCGATGGTCGTGCCCTTCCAGTCCCGAGAATAGCCCAACGCCTCGACCGTGGTGGCGATGCAGCGCCCGTGCTCGGCGTAGTGTTTGACAGCCTGCTCCTTCTGAACTTGAGAATACTTCGGCTTCGAACGCACGTAGCCGGACGACAGGTCCAGGCGCCGCTCGTACTCCTCATGCCAGCTTTTCAAAGAGTTCTTCGTCGGGTAGCCCAACTGGCGGATAGTCGCCCCGGTGCGCTTGCCCAGCTTGATGTAGAGCGTGACCGCTCGGATGCGGTCTTCGTATGAATAAATGAACTACCTCCAGGTAGTCCAAGATTTCCGCCGCACCCCCAGTGGGTCAGTTTTCGGTCGGCGTCAACAACTGGCCCAAGGCGTATTTCGGTTGGCCAGATGTAGCGGTTTGTTTTGTCATATCCATCTCCATGAATTGAAGCTGGGCACCAGCCCCGGATGGGGCATGAGGTGCCCATCGGGGTTGATAAAAAGAAAGGTTGGCACGAGGCCAAGATCGCCAAAGGAAATACCGTCCATTCTACGTGCTCGGGGGCCTTGTGTGAAGGCCCCGCCCTGCCCCTTCATGGCATGAAAGACCCGTGCCAAGAGCCGTCTGGTTTCTGCCGCTGTTGGCCTAGGCAATGCGTTAAAACAGGCGAGGGTCGAATTCGAAAGGGTTGCGCTCGACGACCAACCGGATGGCCCCGTATTGGGAATGGGCCGGGTTGATCAGCAGGTTCATTTCGTCGCGCTCGACAAATGACGGCACCCAAAGACCCAGGCTCGCCCCGGACGCAAGCCAGTTCATGCCGATGGATTGTGTCGCTGCCATGTGGTCATGCCAGTCCTTTGGGAGGCCCAGATCTGCCGCATGCAGGATTTCCGATCTGGCGGGCAATTCAAGGCGCATGAGGGCTTGATTGGCAGGATTGGCTCCGTTGCAGTGGACGCGCTTTTCCAGCTGGCACAGGGCCCGACTGGAGCCCGCATAAACGATCTGCGCAGGCCCTTTGGTATGCCAACGGCCATTGGCCAGGGTTGAACCGTAGCCAAGCGATCCGAGGATGGCTGCAATAGCAGGTTGCGGGCTCGGTACAAAGCCTATGCGCCAGACGGTGGTGCTCAAACGGCACCGCCGTATTTGATAGCGACAAGAATCTCTTTGACGCGCTCGTTCCCAAATGAGTTTCTCGCAGCATCAAGGGGCGTGTCGCCATCCAGCATGGGATGAGGCTGGCGTAACCATCTTGTGGCTTCTTCCTCGGTCGAGAAAGTATCAACGGCCATCCGGTTCAACTCAAGTAGGCGCAAGACGCCTTCCGCCGCATGGTCTGGGAGTGGTTGATTTTTCTGAGCACGCCGATTGGCGGTCACCCGGTCCATATCCAGGTACTCAGCCACATTGCCCTTGCCCAGGCCCAGAAAGGCAGCAAGAGGCCCGATTGCTTTACTGGAGATGCCGCGCTTGAGAATCCGGTAGGCATGCTCATTGTCGATGGCAACGGCGTAAGTCCTCTTTCCGAATTTCACGCCCATTTTTACCTTGGCAAGGCCTGTTCTTGCAGTCGAGGTGTTCTTTGGTGCGGGCGCTGCATCATCGATGTACTGCCACAGCTCAGCCAACGAAGACAAGCGTGCAGCGGTAGCGGGGGGGGTGGGAGTTGGGTCGGCAATCATGATGCGATTTAATCACGGCTCCGATGCAATTGCAACGACCTGGAGGCGTGGGCGTGGCTACTGGGGGCCGCTTCAGAAAACGGAAGAGATCGTGCGGTAAGCCGGAATCGCCGAAAATTCCGCCTTGAGTTGTACGGCAATTTGCCGTATCATTGGATCAGGAGGACAAAGCCATGCCCGTCGCCATCTCTACCGCCCGTCTCGAAGCCCGAATCAGCACCGATCTGCATTCAATGCTCAAGCGTGCCGCTGAACTTCAAGGCCGCACCATGACCGATTTCGTTGTGTCCGCCGTCCAAGACGCAGCGCAACGCGCCATTGAGCAAGCGGAAGTTATCCGGCTTTCGCTGGCCGATCAGGAATGCTTTGCACAAGCGCTGCTGTCGCCGCCGCTACCGGCTCCAGCTCTGGAACGTGCCTTTGCCCGTCGCAGCAAGCTCTTGCGCGCTGAATGAGCGGTGCACCGTTCCGGCTCGCGTCGCTTGATGCCGGGCATGACCGCACCGCGTTCAACAGCGATTCGGAGCCGCTGAATCGCTACCTGCGCGAGCAAGCCACCCAAGACGTTCGCCGCCGCGTGGCTGCTTGTTTCGTGGCTTTGGCAGATGGGTCGCGCATCGCTGGCTATTACACCTTGGCCTCGGCAAGCCTGCTGCTGGCCGATCTTCCGGCCAGCACCGTCAAGAAACTGCCGCGCTATCCGACCGTGCCAGCCGTTCGGATGGGCCGCTTGGCTGTCGATCAGGCTTTCAAGAGCCAAGGTCTAGGTGGTGCTCTGTTGGCCGATGCGCTCGACCGTGCCGCCCGTTCGGAGATTGCCGCCTTCGCCCTGATGGTGGACGCCAAGGACGAGGCGGCAGCGGCTTTCTACCGGCATCACGGCTTCATTGCCTTGCCAGACTCGCCGCTTACCCTGTTCTTGCCGCTGGCTACCGTCCTGCGTTCTTGAAACTCGCCGTTCCAAGCCGTTTGAATTGAGAACGGTTTTCGAGAACACCCCAGCCACGTCGACGCCACGCCGCGCCATCTTCTCAGCAAGGCTTCTCGCAGACCATCGTTTGCGAGAAGCCTTAGCGTACGATTTTTTCCGTTTTCTGAAGGGGGGTGCGGACGAAAACTTGGACTACTAGAAGGTAGTTCATGTATTCCTACGAAGACCGAATCCGAGCCGTTGAGCTCTACATCAAGCTCGGCAAAC
>NZ_NCFM01000073.1:0-5430 GCF_002281195.1 Acidovorax sp. 35-64-16
GGATCGCTCAGTAGGTGGGGATGTAGACCACCTCAATGTCCACGCGCTGGTTCTCGCGCCGGCCCTCGGCCGTCGAGTTGTCTGCCACGAAATCGGCGGCCGATGCGAAGTTCACCATGATCTTGAGCGGCGAGACGCCGCGCGCCACCAAGTACGACCTGGCCGAGAGCGCACGGCGTAGTGCAAGGGCCTCATCGGCCGCGCTGGGCCGTAGTGTGCTGGTGCGCCCGCTGATGTAGATGATCGCCGCATTCCTAGCGTCGGCCAGCAGCTCCAGGGCCTCTGGCGTCGGCTGGAATGTCGCGCTGCTGTCGGGGAAGGACACCGATACGCCGGACTTGATCGGCGTGCCGAAGTTGCCGGCGTCGCCGGCGGCCAGTGCGCTTTGCGCGCTGACCAGGAACGCCAGAGAGAGGGCCAGAAGAACGGGTTTTCGCATGGGGCAGGACTCCAATCAGAAGAACAGGTAGCCGGCCTTGCTCATGGGGATGCGGATCAACCAGAGCGAGGCCAGGTGCAGCGGGTAATAGGCGTAGAAGGCCCAGCGCAGGCGCGGCACGCGCACATCCACCCGCGAGGCCAGGAAGAGCACCGGCAGGGCTGCCAAGGCCCACAGGTTGCGATTGACGAACCACAGGGCCGCGCAGGCCAGCACCGCGACCGCCGCGGCGGCCCAGCTCGGCCGGCGCGTGTACGACCACACCGCCAGGCCGAAAGCCACGGCCGGCCACCAATATTCGACCGAGCTGCCGCCGACCAGGAACACCACGCCGGCGGCCGCCAGGTGCAGCTTGCCGCCACGTTCGACCAGGTAAGCCGTGGCCGTGACGACCAGCAGCGTGAACATCACGTTGAGCGGCCACCAACCGGCGTACAGGCCGCCGAGGGCCACGAAGGGCACGGAGGCCAGCGCGCCGAACATCGCCAGGCGCGACATGGTGCGGCCGTACACGCCGCGTTCGAGCGTGCCCGGCCGGGCCAGGTTGTAGGCCAGGACGAACACGAAAAGGGGGAGCGCCACGCGGCCGGCCTCGAACAGCACCGGCAGCGTCGCGTTGAACAGGTACTTGTTGACGTGATCGCCGGTCATGAGAACCAGTGCGAGCCACTTCAACGCTTCGACGGTTCCATCAGGAATCCGCAGGGCCTTCATCAGCGCCGGCCCCCGCGAATCGCGTAGGCGCGCAGCACCAGGAAGATGATGTAGAGCGCTGGCAGTGAGAGCACGAAGGCGATGGGCTTGCCGATCCACGCCGGCAGCGCCCACAGCAGAAGGCCCAAGGCGAAGATCGGGCCGAGGCCCAGCAGAAGCAAATCGAGCTGGTTCTTGGCCTGTCCTTCCGCCCACTTGCAATAGGCTTGAAGCAACCGGCCGACGCCCAGCGTATACCGCATCATGAAGGCGTGGAATTTGTCCATGTTTAGCCGCTAAATCGGAAGAGCCGGCCTACTCGGCCGACCCCTCGCGTGAAGTGTTGAAAGACACCGTGCGGGGCACGTAGCCGGCCACCGACACGCTGCGAGCTGCTGCGGCCGCTGGGGCGGCCTGCTGGGGTGCTGGTGCCGGCCTGGCCGCCGGCGTCGCCCGCTGGGCCACCGTCGCGGGCTGGCTGGGCGTCGAGGGCGTGGCCCCGGCCTTCGTCACGTCAAGCGTGACGAACCGAGCTTCGAGCCAATCGGCCCACTTCGACGCCTTGCGCATCAAGTCGGCCCGGTACACCGCGTTGTACTGCGGCGTGCGCGAGTGGTAGTTCGCCGCCTTCGTCCAGAGGTCGCCCTTGTCGTTGCGGATGTGCATCCGCAGCCGCCAGGCGGCCAGGTCGAACGAGTAGCAGCCGGCAGCCGCCACATCGTTCGCCGTGATGCCGTATCGGGCCAGGTCGCCCAGGTACGCGGTGTTGAACTGCATCGGGCCAACGTCATGCGTGCCATTCGAGTTGCGCACCCACTGGCCCGGCTTGCCGCCCTCTTTCTCGGCGACGGCCAACACGATGTTGACCGGCACCTCGTACTTGACGGCGGCCGAGATCGAGCAGACGACGCGCTCCTGGAGCTGCGGCGGCAGATCGGCGAAGAACGGCATGCCCTCCCCTCCCTCAGTTCAGCCAGGACTGACGGCGGCGCTCTTCGTCCTCGCGCCGGATGCGTTCGTTGTACTCGGCCAAGGCGCGGTCATAGTCGCGCGCTTCGACCCAATACCCGCCCCGCTCTGGCGTCCCGACATAGCGCGGCAGCGTGCCGCTGCTGGCGAAGTCGGTGTAGGCGTGGCCGGTGTAGGCCGCGCAGAAGTCGGGCATCTGGTTGCTGATGTACGTGCGCCCATCGTCGTAGCCGCCCGTCCACATCACCAACGTCGAGTTCAGCGACTGCGCGTCGCAACGGCCAGCGCCGCGCGAGATCGCCGACACGAGCGACTGCATTTCCGGCGTCTGGCTCGCCACCGGGCAAAGCTGGAGGAAGTTCAGGCGGGCGCGGATCGTGTCCGACAGCTTGCGCTTCGTGATGTTGAAGTACCGCGACAGCGACGGCGTGCATTCGCTCGGGCGCGTGCCCGACGACAGGCACAGGATCGCCTCGCAGGCCAGGCGCGTGTCGCCGGTCAGCACGTCTTGCGCGCTGGCCGTGCCGGCGGTCGATCCGAGGGCTGCCACGAGGGCGGCCAGGGCAAACAGTTTCTTCTTCATGGTTGGACTCTCCTTGGTTACGCAGTTGTGCCGTCGCGGCCTTGCTCGCGGTTGGCGAACGCAGCTACTTCGGACTCGGGATCGGCATCGGCGGGGCCGCCTGCCAGGCTGTTGTCGCCGAAGCTCGGCGCGGGCTGCTGGTCGGGCACGTCGATGTTCTCGGCCGTGCCGCTTCCTTGCGCCTTGATCGCGGCGGCGATCTTTCCGCCAGTGGTGTCGGCGATCCGCTCGGCTGCGGCTTCGCGCAGGCTCGCGGCTTTGGCCTTGGCAACATCGGCGGTTCCCTTCGCCAAGTTCGCGCCGGCGTCGGCGGCGATGCGGCCGGCCGTGCCGAGGGCCGATGCGGCCGATGCGAGCAAGCCGGGGCCGGTGCTGCCCGGTGCGGCCTGCTGCCCTTGCCCTGCCCCGCCGGCGGGCTTGGGTTCGTTCTTGGCGGCCTTGTCGGCACTGCTGCCGGTGCTGGCCGTCGAGCTGCTGCCCTGGCCGCCGGCGTCGGCTTTGCCGCCGCCCTTATCGCCGCCCTTCGAGCTGCCCGAGCTGCTGCCGGTCGAGGGGCTGCCGCCACCCGACGAAGAGCCACCGCCGGAGCTGCCGCTAAAGCCCGCAGCCTGAGCGAAGGGCGTGCTGCCGGTGCCGGCGTCGCCGCCGCCGCCCGCACCGCCGCCCGAGCTGCCGCCGCCCGAGAAGGCCGACATAACGTCCGTGCCTGCCGACACGTTCTCATTGGCCTTCGAGAAGGCGGCCATGACGGCAGAGGCACCACCGGCGGCCGAGGCTGCGCCGGCGGCCAGAGCGGCGCCGCCGGTCGCGGCCGCTGCTGCTGCCATGCCTGCGGCACCCAACGCAGCGCCTGCACCGAACTGGCCGATGCCGGCACCGCCCACGCTCGCGCCGGTGATGATCCCGGCGATGAGCGGCGGAATCTTGTTGACCAACGCCAAGAGGATGATGACGACGATCAGCATCACGCCCATTTCCTTGAGGCTGATGCCGGCGCTCATGCGCGAGTAGTAGTCATCGAGGAAGGTCTTGCCGATGCCCACCAGGAGCACCATTGCGAAGAGCTGCGCGGCCACGCCCAGGACGACCTTGTAGTAGTTGATCGCCATGTCGGAAGTCCAGCGCGAACCACCGAAGCCGAGGAAGAACACGCCGCCGTAGGCGAGCACCCAGCCCGACGCGAGCAGCAGAAGCATATTCACACCGACCAGGGCCAGGATGACCAGGATCGCCACGGCCATGAGGATGCCGGCCATGCTGTCCACCGGCGACCACACCGAGGACTGATCCATCACCTTGTCGAAGATCGCAAAGCCCACGTCCACGATGCCCGAGGGCGACAGAGCATTGCCCAGGCCCGTCGCGTTGCCGGCGAGCTGCCGCAACGACGCATAGATGGACGAGGCGAAGTTAGGGCCGTTGGTCAGCGCCCACCAGAAGAAGCCGGTAAAGATCGTGAAGCGGACGAACTCCGCGAAGAACTCGCCAATGTCGGCCTTGCGCAAGGCCATCATGCCGAACGTCCAGACCATCGAGATCACAACCAGCGTCCAGAAGAGCCAGGTTGCGGCCGTGGTGATGACACCGGCCCAGCCGCTCGCGGCGGCCTGGTAGCGATCCAGCACGCTATCGAACACGCCGGCGTTGTCGATGGCCGCGTGGGCATCGACCGCGAAGAACGCCAGCCAGACGAACAGCGGCAGGGCGAGGGTTTTTAGATTGGCTGGCATTCTCATCGTCAGCACCTCACCATTCGCGTTTCGGGCTGGGCTTGAAATCCCCACCACGACGCAAGCACAGCGACGAAAAAGCCTGCTGGACGCCCTTGTCCTCGATCTTGGCGATGTTCTCGGGCTTGCAGTTCTCGTCGTTCACTTCCGGCATGGGGGCCGTGGCCGGCTTGTTGTCGCAGCCGGCGACCAAGGCCGCCACGAGGGCGGCCGAGGCCAAGGACAGAGCCTTGATTGCTTTCATGAATCCCCCTTACCAGGTGCGCGCCGGGCTGGCCCGGTAGCTGCCCTGGCGCAGTTGTGCGGCCGCTGCCGCCTGCTGGGCTTCCTTGTCGGCGTCGGCCTGCATCTTGGTTGCCATCGCGTTCTGCTGCGCGATCAGCAGGCCACGAATCTGCAAGAGCTGGTTGGCCTGCTGGCTGGCGAGCTGGTTGGCGTAGCCGATGGCCTGCATTTGGCCCTGCGCGCCCTGCGCTGCCGATTGAAGACGCTGCAACGTCGCTGCATCGGCCGTGAGATTCGTTTGCTGCCTATCGAGGCCCTTGAACAAGGCATCGTTGGCCTTCTTCTGCGACTCGCTCGCGAGCTGGGCCACATTCCGAAGTGCTGCGCGTTCCGCGTCGGAGCACCCTGCCGCCGTAAAGCACGGCGAGTTCTTGTAGTAGTTCACGTCCTGGAACTTGCCGATGTAGCTGTCCAGGCTGCCGAGTTGGGTCTTGTAGTAATCCAGCGTGTTGACCGCGTTCATCAACCCGTTGATGGTCGATTGCGCCTGATCCCAGATATACGCGGCCGGGGCCATCGTGTTCTGGAGTTGGTTTTGATACTGCTGGAGCTGGGTGCTGTACTGCTCAATTTGCTTGAGCGTCTGGGCCACCGATTCGATGGCCGTCATGATGTTCTGCGACAGGTTGGTGCCGTCGATGACGGGGATGCCAGCCTGCACAGGTGTGACCGCCAGCGTGCTCGAAACAGCAATGACGAGGGCCAATTTAGCGGCTAAAAACTTCGGCTTC
>NZ_NCFM01000030.1:0-31398 GCF_002281195.1 Acidovorax sp. 35-64-16
CGTTGTCTTGATCTGCGGCCATTGCCAGGGTCTGCTGCTTCATCTGCGGATAACGTTTGAGAAGCGACAACGGTGGACCTTGATCAGCATTGCCTTAACCATCTCGCTCGACGGATATGGAGCGGGCCCGGACCAAAGCCTCGATGATCCGCTCGGCGTGGGCGGAACGCAGCTGCACCAGTGGCTGCTGCCGACCCGCACGCTCCAGCGCACGCTGTTCGGCCAGGACGGCGGCAGCACGGGGGTTGACGATGATTTCGCCGCGCGCGGCTTTCAGAATGTTGGCGCATGGATTCTGGGGCGCAACATGTTCGCCCCCATGCGCGGCGAGTGGCAGGACAACACCTGGAAAGGCTGGTGGGGCGACGATCCGCCCTACCACGTTCCGGTCTTCATTCTGACCCACCATGCCCGGCCGCCGATCGAGATGGAAGGTGGCACAACGTTCCACTTCGTCACCGGCGGCATCCATGATGCGCTTGAACGGGCACGCGATGCCGCTGGCGGCAAGGACGTGCGGATCGGCGGCGGAGCCAACACCATCCGGCAGTACCTGCGTGAAGGCCTTATCGACGAACTGCACATCGCGGTCGCGCCGGTGTTGCTTGGCCGGGGAGAGCCGCTGCTGCAGGGGCTCGACCTGCGGGCGCTGGGCTACGAATGCGTTCAGTTCGTGGCGTCCGACAAGGCCACGCATGCCGTCCTGCGGCGCCACGCTAACCCGGCGCCTGAGCAGGCGTCGGCACAAGGCATGCCCAGGAAGATCACCGTCGAAACCAGTGTCCACGCGCCCATCGACCGCGTGTGGGCCGCCTGGAATGACCCGCGCGCCATGGAGCAGTGGAACGCCGCCTCGCCCGACTGGCACACACCGCGCGCCAGCGTGGATCTGCGCGAAGGTGGCAAGTTCTGCGCGCGCATGCAGGCGCGGGACGGCAGCGTCGGCTTCGACTTCGAGGGCACGTACACCCGTGTCGCACCGCAGCGCCTGATCGAATACACCCTGGGCGACGGGCGCAAGGTGCGCGTCGAGTTCACTCCACTGACCAATAGCATCAGGGTGCGCGAGTCCTTCGACGCCGAGGAGAGCCACAGCGCCGAACAGCAGCGCCAGGGCTGGCAAGCCATCCTGGACAACTTCGCGCGGTACGTCGAGCACCGCGCCTGTTCACCCACAGCAACGCAAGGAGCAACCCATGAAACCCAATCCCGTCGTCTGGTTCGAGATCCATGTGCAAGACATGGCGCGCGCGCGCAAGTTCTACGAAGCGGTGTTCCAGTGCCAGCTGGAAACACTGAAATCACCCGCGGGCGAAGCCAACGGCATGCAGATGCTGTCCTTCCCCGGCGACATGACCACCATGGGCGCCAGCGGCGCGCTGGTCAAGATGGAAGGAGTGCCCTCCGGGGGTGGCGGCGGCACGCTGGTTTACTTTGCCTGCGAGGATTGCGCTGTCGAGCAGGGCCGGGTCGAAAAGGCCGGCGGCAAGGTGTTCAAGCCGAAATTTTCGATCGGCGAATATGGCCAATGCGCTATGGTGAACGATACCGAGGGCAACATGATCGGCCTGCATTCAATGAAATGACGCAGGCCGTGCAGGCTGGCTAGCCGCCGCGTTGCCGCAGCGCTTCGTAGAGGCACACGCCACTGGCCACCGACACGTTGAGGCTCTCCACCGCGCCCTTCATGGGGATGCTCACCAGTTCGTCGCATGTCTTGCGCGTGAGCTGGCGCATGCCGTCGCCCTCGGCGCCCAGCACCAGGGCCACGGGGCCTTTCAGATCAACCTGGTACACGGTTTTGGGCGCGTCGTCGCTGGTGCCGATGCACCAGATGTTGCGCTCCTTGAGTTCACCCAGCGTGCGTGCCAGGTTGGTGACCATGAAGTACGGCATGGTCTCGGCCGCGCCGCTGGCCACCTTGGCCACGGTGGCATTGATGCCCACGGCGTGGTCCTTGGGGGCGATGACGGCATGCGCGCCCGCACCGTCGGCCACGCGCAGGCAGGCGCCCAGGTTGTGCGGGTCGGTCACGCCATCAAGCACCAGCAGCAGGGGCTGCTCGATGCCATCGGCTTCGAGGTTTTCAAGCAGTTCGTCGAGCGAGGTGACCTGTGCCACGGGCTCCACGCGCGCCGCGACGCCCTGGTGGCCATGGCTTCCGGCCAGCTTGGCAATGCGCACGCTGTCGGCCTCGATCAGGCGGGCACCGGCCTCGCGGGCACGGTCGAGAAACTGGCGCATGCGGGCATCGCGCCGCGTCACCTCGTAATAAATCTCGATGATGGATTTCGGCGCGGTCTTCAGACGCACACCCACGGCGTGAAAGCCGAAGAGAACTTTGGGGCTGGACATGGGGGGATTATCCGGGCATTGCCGGCGCCCCCAGAGTTGCACCCTTCAGGCAACGGGCCATACAAGTGCATCGAGAGGCAACGGGGTTGCGCAAAGGGCTTGCTCTCAAGCGCCTAAAATCGCGGTCTTCCATTTAGCGATCTGCTGGACGGCGCTGCTTTTACGTGCCGTTTTTGCTGCCCATGTGGCTTTACGGGTTGGACTTTTTCCAACCCCCTTGATTGATGGCCCCCCGCGGTTTTGTGCACATGTTGCCGCGGCCACTGGCCTGTTTTACCTTTGTTTAATACCATGATTTTTAACCCGCTTCGCTGGGCACAGCGCACGAGCCTGGTCACACAAATTGTGATCGCCATGATTGCAGGCATCGCGCTGGCCGTGTTGTTTCCGGCTGCCACACCCAAGGTGGCCATTTTGGGCACGCTGTTCATTTCAGCGCTCAAGGCCGTGGCACCTGTGCTGGTGTTCATTTTGGTGATTGCCGCCATCAGCAACCACAAGCCCGGCGAAGCCACCCACGTGCGCCCGGTGCTCTTTTTGTATCTGGTGGGCACACTGGTGGCGTCCGTGGTGGGCGTTACGGCCAGTCTGTGGTTTCCGTCCACACTGGTGCTGCAAGCCCCGGCGCAGGCGGCTAACGCCCCCATGCACATCCAGGATGTGCTGCTGGCGCTGCTCATGAACGTGGTGGACAACCCTGTGCGGGCGCTGATGAATGCCAACTACATCGGCATCCTGGCCTGGGCGGTGGGCTTTGGCATGGCCATGCGCCACGCCAGCGCCGGCACCCGCACCGTCATGCACGACTTGTCGGCCGGCATCACGGTCATCATCCAGGTGGTGATCCGCTTTGCACCACTGGGCATTTTTGGCCTGGTGGCCAGCACCTTTGCCGAAGCCGGTGCGCAGGCGCTGTGGGGCTATGCGCACCTGCTGGCCGTGTTGCTGGGCTGCATGGTGTTTGTGGCTCTGGTGGTCAATCCGCTCATCGTTTTCCTGGCGCTGCGCATCAATCCGTATCCGCTGGTGTTTACCTGCCTGCGCGAGAGCGGCGTGACGGCGTTTTTCACGCGCAGCTCGGCGGCCAATATCCCCATCAACCTGGCGCTGGCAAAGCGCCTGAACCTGAACGAGGACACCTACAGCATCGCCATTCCGCTGGGAGCCACCATCAACATGGCTGGTGCGGCCATCACCATCAGCGTGCTGTCGCTGGCGGCAGTGCACACGCTGGGCATTGCGGTTGAAGTGCCCACCGCCCTGCTGTTGTGCGTGGTGGCGGCCGTCTGTGCCTGCGGTGCTTCGGGCGTGGCCGGTGGATCGCTGCTGCTCATTCCGCTGGCGTGCAGCCTGTTTGGCATCAGCAACGATGTCGCCATGCAGGTGGTGGCCATCGGTTTCATCATCGGCATCCTGCAGGACTCGGCCGAAACGGCGCTCAATTCTTCGACCGATGTGCTCTTCACGGCCGTGGCCTGCCGCTGGGCAGAACCACAGCCCCCGTCAGCGCGCTAAAACGTTACCGGACACCGACCGGGTCAGGTGCTGACCCGGCCTGCCTCGATGCTGATAAGGCGGTCGCAGCGCTGGGCAATGGCCCGATCGTGCGTGACCAGCACCAGCGTGGTGCCCTGCTCGCGGTTGAGGTCAAACATCAGCTGCATGATGGTTTCGCCGGTGGCGAAGTCGAGGCTGCCGGTGGGCTCGTCGGCCAGCAGCACGGCGGGCTGCATCACAAAAGCACGTGCCAGCGCCACGCGCTGCTGCTCGCCACCGCTCAGCACCTTGGGATAATGCCCCAGGCGCTGACCCAGCCCGACATGCTTGAGCATCTCGGTGGCCGCCTTGCGGGCATCGCTGCGGTCGGCCAGTTCGAGCGGCAGCATGACGTTTTCAAGTGCTGTGAGGTTGCCCATCAGCTGAAAACTCTGAAACACGAAGCCCACCTTTTGCGCACGCAGCGCGGCCCGGCCGTCTTCACTCAGCGCAAACAGATCCTGGCCGTCAAGCCGCACGGTGCCGCGCGTAGGCGTATCAAGGCCCGCAATGATGGACAGCAGCGTGCTTTTTCCAGAGCCGGACGCGCCAACAATGGCCACGGTTTCCCCAGACTCCAGGCGGAAATCGATATCACGCAGAATGTCCAGTGTGCCGGTGGAATCCGTCACCGACTTGAATACATGCTCGACCGCAATAATGGGTTTGGCTGGTGACTGGGTAGGTTCGGACATGAAAGGTTTTTTATTTTGATTTGCGATCTGCATCGACGCCACTTTATCCTGACCGCTGCAGCCGGCGCGCTGGCGGGGCTTTATGCCCCGGCAGCGATGGCGCAAAAGCCTGCCCCGGTGCGACAACAGGTCATCCTGGTGCTGGGCGATTCCCTCAGCGCCGAATATGGCCTGCCGCGCGGAACGGGTTGGGTGGCACTGCTGGAAAAGCGCCTGGCGCAGGAAGAGATAGCCGCCACTGTGGTGAACGCCAGCGTGAGCGGAGAAACCACGTCCGGCGGTCGCTCCCGCCTTGCGGCGCTGCTGGCGCAGCACCAACCCAGCCAGGTGGTGATCGAGCTGGGCGGCAATGATGCCCTGCGGGGCCTGCCACTGAAAAATACCGAAGAAAACCTGACGTGGATGGTGCAGACGGCCCAGAAATCAGGAGCCAAGGTGCTGCTGGTGGGGATGCAGGTGCCCCCCAATTACGGAACCGACTATGCCAACCGCTTTGCGGCCACCTTTACGACCGTGGCCAAGGCGCGCAAGGTGGGCGTGGTGCCGTTTTTCCTCAAGGGCGTGGCCGATGGCCCCGACCCGACCCGCCTGTTCCAGCCAGACCGCATCCACCCGCGCGCCGAGGCGCATCCGCAGATGCTGGCCAATGTGTGGCCGGAACTCCAGAAGCTCTTGCGTTAAAGAGCCCCGGGCGAAATCAACTGCCGGTTGACTCCGATGGGTCTGCAGGTGCGGGAGACGCAAAAGCGGCGGGGCCGTCGGTGGGCTGCCCATCTTGCGGCTCGTCAGGCCGGCGATGAGTTTTGGCTTTGAGCTTCTCTTCCTTTTTTTTCTTTTTGGCGAGTTCGCGCTGGCGCTTTTCGTATCCGTAGTTGGGTGTTGCCAAGGTATTTGCTTCCTAAAGTAGGGGCCCACTGTAACAGCTTGCCCTTGGAGGCGGGCCCAGACCGCGCTTCACTGCGTGGGGGAAACCGCTGCGCGGTAGGCGTGCCAGCTGGCGTGGCCCAGCACCGGCCCGGCCAGCAATAGGCCCGCCCCCCAGAACCACAGTGACACCACCACGATGAGGGTGATCAACAAACCCCACAGCAGCATGACAGCAGGGTTTTCCAGCACCACGCGCATACTGGTGATGCCTGCGGTCAGCGCATCGGTATCACGGTCCAGGATCATGGGAATGGAGACCACCGAGGTCGAGAAAACCAGCGCTGCAAAAGCCCCCCCCACCGCCATGTAGACGCCGACAAATCCCCAGTTCTGGGGGTTGAAGATGGCCGCCATCACCCCGGTGGTAGAGGGCATTCCGGTGTTGAAAAACACCGCAAACACTACCAGCGACGCCCGGCCCCACAGCAACTCCAGCACCACCAGCACGAGCACCAGCATGCCCATGCTGCCCATGTGCTTGTCCCAGCAGGTGATGGACTGCCCCAGATCGGGCGCCTGGCCAGCCTCGCGGCGCCGACTGGTGTCATAAAGGCCCATGGCCAGAAACGGCCCTACCAGCAGGCACCCACTGGCCAGCGACATGGTGTATTCGGGCCGTGTGCGAAACACCCAGCCCAACACCAGCGCCATGCACCAGAAACATGCGCCATAAAACAGGGCGATGCCGGGCGCGGCCACCACATCCTGAAGGCCCTTGCGCAGCCAGCGAAAGGGATCTGCGAGGCGCAGGGGATTGAGTGCGATCGCCACGGCAGTGGCAGGCGGGACTTGGGCGGCAGGAGGTGCGGACATGGCAGTGATGGAGGTAATGGCAGAAGGTGCAAGAGGGTTTATGGGGACGACGGACACAACGTCCGTTGACACATATCAACACCCTAAGCCACCTGACCGCCACGCGCCACTGAGGAAACTACCACCCCCGCAGCACTCCCGCCCCGCCTTCAGGCCGCTCCAAATGCTCCGCGCATGGCCTGCTCCAAATCTTGGCGGAGGTCTTCCACCTCCTCCAGCCCCACGGAAAAGCGCACCAGGGTGCCTGGCTGCAAGTGCGGCGCGGGCCGGCTGCGCATGGATGCAAGCTGGTAGGGAACCACCAGGCTCATGGGGCCGCCCCAGCTGTAGCCCAGCTTGAACAGGCGCAAGCCATCACAGAACGCGTCAACCTGCTGCTGGCTGAAACGCGCGTCGATCATCACGCTGAACAAACCCGCCGCAGCGCCATGGCCATCGTTTGCAGCGCCGCACAGCGCCTGCCAGTGGGCGTGGCCCGGTGCACCGGGCAGCACCGGATGCAGCACTTGCGCCACGGCGGGCTGCTGCAGCAACCACTGGGCCAGCTGGCGTGCCGCAACGTCGTGTGCACGGTAGCGCAAACCAATGCTGGGCAAGGCGCGCAGTACGGCTTCGGCATCGTTGGCTGCGATGCCCAGGCCCAGGCGCATGTGCGTGAGCTTGACTTTCATGTGCAGGGCCGGATCGCGCGTGATCACACTGCCCATCAGCACATCGCCGCCGCCACTGGGGTATTTGGTCAGCGCATGCACCGAAATATCGACGGCCAGGCTGCCGCTGCCGTCTCCTGCCAGATCAAAGGGCGCAAACGCGAGGCCGGCGCCCCAAGTGTTGTCGAGCGCCGACGTGACCCCCCGGGCACGGCAGATGCGCACCTGTTCACACAGATCAGGGAATTCCATGGTCACCGAACCAGGTGCCTCCAGCCACACCAGGCGCGTGGCCGGTGTGATGCGCGCTGCCAGATCGGCGGGGTCGAGCGGGTCATACAGCACATGGTGAATGCCGAAGCGAGCCAACTCGCCGTTGGCCAGGTCTTTGCTGGGACCGTAAGCGTTGTCGGGAATCAGGACTTCATCACCGGGCTGGAGCAGGGCCAGGGCCACATTGGCAATGGCCGCAAGGCCACTGGGCACCAGCACGCATTGCAGCCCGCCCTCCAGGGCGCACAGGCGCTCTTCCAGCGTGAACGTGGTGGGCGTGCCATGCAGGCCATAGGTGTAGCCGCTCTTGTCTTTCCATTCGCGCGAGCGCATCGCGGCCACGCTAGGGAAAATAACCGTAGATGCCTTGAACACACCAGGCTGGGGCGCGACAAATCCGGCAGGCGGGACATAAGGGTGATGGACGATGCGGGTTGCTGGCCCAAAAATGGTGTCTTCAGTCATGCCAGCCATGGTAGCGCGCCCACGGCCGTAGCCTGCGGCACCACCGGGCCGCAAGCCCGGGTGCAGCACCCCCATGCGTAGGTGGGGGCGAGATGCCTGTGGCTTAGCTGGGCACCTTGAGATTGTTGGTAACCGATGTCACGCCCTTCACCTCTTTGGCGATGGTTTCAGCGCGCTCGCGGGCGCTTGCATTGGGTGCGGGACCAGAAAGTGTGACTGCGCCGGCACGGGTGTCGACGTCGATCTTGAACGCGCTCAGATCTGGGTCCTTGGCCAAGCCAGCAGACACCTGCGCTGTGATCGTCGCGTCATCCATTGCGCCCATGGCAGCAGTGCCCATTTCCTGGGCGCCCGACTGCACCTTGGCAGCGCCCTCTTCGACCTTGGTTTCCGCATTCTTGAGGGCGTTTTCTGCCTTCACCTTCGCATCCGCGGCGGCCTGTTCGGTTTGCTGCACGGCGGAATCGAGTTTTTGGCCCACGGTGGGCTGCTCTTGCTTGTCGCACGCGGCCAGACCCAAAGCCAAGGCGCTGACACCAAGAATGCTCAGGATGCGCTGCGAACCACTGTGCGAAAAATGACGGATATTCATGTGATCACTCCTTCCATATAAAAGATGGTGTGAATGTAGGCAGCACATCGTGACGCCTGGGGTCGGACAGCGCCGAATGGGCTGTAGGACAACAGCATCAACCTGCTCTGCCCCTCGCGAAAGACAGTTGCGCGCGGGGATGCCTTCGGGTGCGCCAGGCCGATGCAGCGGCGACAATTGCAACGATGTCACTGCACACCTTGTCCCGCTGGCTTCCGTTTCTGAACTGGCCGCGCCCAGAACTGGCCTTGCTCAAGGGCGAATTCTGGGCCGGAATGACCGTCGGCCTGATGCTGGTGCCGCAGGGCGTTGCCTACGCCGCGCTTGCAGGGATGCCCCTGGTGACCGGCATCTATGCATCCCTCGTGCCGGCTCTGGTGGCCGTGCTGTTCAGCGCCTCCACGCGCCTGGGCGTGGGGCCCACGGCACTGACCAGCCTTCTGATCGGCGCATCGCTAACGGGGCTGGCCGAACCCGGCAGTGCGCAGTGGGTGGCCATGGCGGCCTGGATGGCGATCCTGTCAGGACTGTTGCAGCTGGTGATGGGGCTGGCGCGCTTTGGCTGGTTGCTCAATCTGGTGACCTCACCGGTGCTCAGCGGCTTTACCCAGGCAGCGGCGCTGCTGATTCTTTCGTCCCAGCTCGGGGCACTGACCGGGCTGCGCTCCGATCTGGGCGCCTTGTGGACGACGCCCTCGCTGGGCCATTTCGATCTGACAGCAGCGGCCTTCGGCCTGGGTAGCCTGGTGTTGCTGATAGTGGCGCGTCGGCTGCGCCCGGGCTTTCCGGCTGCCATCGTGGTCCTGGGGGCTGCGGGTGCCGTCAGCTGGGCCCTGGGCTACGCCGAGGCCGATGGTGCGGTGGTGGGAGCCTTGCCGGCCGGCCTGCCCAGCTTTTACTGGCCGGGCGCCCTGCCCTGGTCCAGCTTTTCGGCACTGGTCATGCCGGTGCTGGTGGTGACGCTGGTCAGTTTTCTCGAAACCGCTTCCAGCGCCAAGGTGGACAGCCAGCGCTCGGGAGAGCGCTGGAACGAAAACCAGGACCTGATCGGTCAGGGACTGGCCAAGATCAGCAGCGGCCTGTGTGGCAGCTTTGCCACCAGCGCTTCATTCTCTCGCTCGGCCATCAACCTGTATGCCGGCGCCCGCAGCGGCTGGGCCACCGTGTTTGCCATTGCCCTGGTGCTGGTGGTGCTGCTGTGGCTGACACCAGCGCTTTACCATGTGCCGCAATCGGTGCTGGCCGCCGTGGTGGTGACGGCTGTCACCAGCCTGATCAAACCAGGCAGTTTTGTGCGGTTGTGGCGGATTTCCCGCATCGAGGCGGTCATTTCTGGCGTTACCTTCAGTTTGACACTGGCCACGGCCCCCCGCATGTACTGGGGTGTGCTGGTGGGCCTGCTGATGAACCTGAGCCACTTTTTGTACCAGCGCCTGCACCCGCGCATCATCGAGGTGGGATTGCACCCCGACGGCAGCCTGCGCGACCGGCATCTCTGGCAACTGCCCGCGCTGGCGCCCCATCTGCTGGCCTTGCGCATGGATGCCGAACTCGACTTTGCTTCCGCCAGCGCGCTGGAACGCCGTGTGATGGACCACCTGGGCCTGCACCCCGATGTGGTGCATGTCTGCCTGCTGGCCCAGCCCATCAACCGCATCGACGTGACGGGTGTGGAAACCTTTGCCAACCTGGTTTCCACACTGCGTGCCCGCACGGGCACGCTGCATCTGAGCGGGCTCAAGCTGCCCGTGGAACAGGTGCTGCGCCGCGCCGGGGTGCTGGAGCCCGGCCCGGGTCTGGCCATGTACCGCACCGACGCCGAAGCCTTGCTGGCCCTGCAGCAACTGCCGGGACCGGCCCACAACGCCAGTGATGGCGTCGCAGACAGCCAAAAAGCAAGGGCCGACTGATACACTCGCAGGCTACTTATGGCCCTCAAAATCCGTGCCTGATCCGGCTTCCCACATCGTAGACCTGCGCGACCTGCGCCTGGACACTGCGCACGCTCTGGTAGCCCAGGCCAGCGGGAGCGAGGCCGCCCTGCGCCGCGATCAGCCCTCACGGTACCTGCAGGGCCTGATCGACGGGCTGTGCGAACTCTCTCTCAAAGACCACCTCACCGGGCTGGCGAACCGTCGCCATTTCCGTGCGGTGCTAGAGCGTGAAATCGACCGCGTGACACGCTCGGGTGAAGCCGCCTTGCTGCTGATGCTGGACATCGACCATTTCAAGCAGATCAACGATACCTACGGGCATCTGGCCGGTGACGTGGTGCTGCAGTCGGTGTCGCGCACCCTGAGCGCCTGCGTGCGCCCCATGGACACACTGGCGCGCTACGGTGGCGAAGAATTTGCAGTGGTGCTGCCCGCCTGCCAGGCAGGCTTTGGCAAGGTGGTTGCCGAGCGCATTCGCCGTGCCGTGGCCAACACGCCGGTGCGCATTTCGCCTTCGGTTGAAGTCAACGTCACGCTCAGCATTGGTGGCGCTTTCGCCATGCAATGGATCCGCTCCACCACCCTGCTCTGGACAGACCGCGCAGACCACCAGTTGTATAACGCAAAATCCATGGGCCGCAATTGTGTGAGCATTGAGGAGCAACCCGACAGCACGGTCAGTGCCGAAGAAAAGAGCCTGTTGTTCGGCCCGCTCTACACGCCGTCGGGCTGGGGCGATTTGCCTCCGCTGGACCCCGCAGGCAGCGTCTACTGAAAGTAATGAGATGAGCGACGCGCTGTCCCCCCCCAACAACACCCCGGCTGCCCCTGTGCCGCCCACCACGCCCCCCGTTGCGGCGCTAGGCACCGGTGCACGCATCATTGCCGTCACCAGCGGCAAAGGCGGCGTGGGCAAGACCTTTGTTTCTGCCAACCTGGCTGCAGCCCTGACCCGACGAGGCCAGCGTGTGCTGGTGCTCGACGCCGACCTGGGCCTGGCCAACCTTGACGTGGTGCTGAACCTGCACCCCAAGATCACGCTGCACGACGTATTCACCGGCAAGGCTGCTCTGCAGGACGCCATCATCCAGGCGCCCGGCGGTTTTTCGGTGCTCCTGGCGGGCTCAGGCATGGTCGAGTATTCGCGCCTGACCCCCGAGGTGCGCAACCAGTTTCTGAACGTCATCCAGGCGATCACGCCCAAGTACGACGTGGTGCTGCTCGACACCGGCGCCGGCATCTCTGATGTGGTGCTGTTTTCCGTTTCGCTGGCATCCGAGGTGCTGATCGTGGCCACCCCTGAGCCCACCTCGCTCACCGATGCCTATGCGGCCATCAAGGTGCTGGCAATGCAGCAAAAACGCCAGCATGTGCGCATGGTCATCAACCAGGCCGCCCGCCCGGGCGATGGCCGTGCCATCACCAGCCAGTTGCAGCAGGTGCTCGACCGCTTTGTCAGCACCGAATCGGGCCGCGCCATGCGCCTGATTCACATGGGCGACATCCCGGCCGATCCTGCGGTGCGGGATGCCGTCATGCGCCGACAGCTGCTGCTGCTGCAAACGCCGGGCTGTGCTGCGGCGCTGGCCATTGCCCAGCTGGCCAACAAGATCGAATCCACGCTGCTGGTGCCCACCGCCTGAGCGCACGGCACCGGCGCAGCGCCTGCCCGCGGGCGGGTGCGCCGTTCTGAGATATCCGCCGTGAACCCAGTCCTGAACATCTCCTGCTACAAGTTCGTGCCCTTGCCCGATGCAGCGGCATTGCACGATCTGCTGCACGAGCGCGCCATGGCTGCCGCGCTCAAGGGCACCATTTTGCTGGCCCATGAGGGCATCAATATGTTTTTGGCAGGCCCGGCAGCGGCGGTGCGCGGCTTTGTCGATGCCCTGCGCACCGACCCGCGCTTTGCCGACCTGGCCCCCAAGGAGAGCTGGTCAGGCACTGTGCCGTTTCGCAAGATGCTGGTGAAGGTCAAGCGCGAGATCATTCGCATGGACCACCCCGCCATTCAGCCCTCGGCAGGCCGGGCACCGGCCGTGACACCGGCCACCCTGCACCGCTGGCTGGCCCAGGGCCACGATGATGCGGGCCGCCCGGTGGTGACGCTGGACACACGCAATGCCTTCGAGGTGGATGAAGGCACGTTCGACAACGCCATCGACTGGCGCATCGACAAATTCACCGAGTTCCCCCCGGCCCTGCGGGCCCGCAAGGCCGAGCTGGCGGACAAGACGGTGGTGAGCTTTTGCACCGGTGGCATCCGCTGCGAAAAGGCCGCCATCCTGATGCGCGAGGAAGGCCTTGCGCATGTTTACCAGCTCGAAGGCGGCATCCTGAAATATTTCGAAGAGACGGATGGCGCGCATTACCACGGCGGCTGTTTTGTGTTTGACGAGCGCCGCACGCTGGCCGCTGATCTCGCTGTGGGCACCCTCCGCGCCAAGGCTGAAGACGCTATAAATACATGAGCTATCAGCGCTTACACCATAAGCGCTAGAGGCCTATTTAGCTGCAAACCTGCGTACAACCTTGCATCACGGCTTGAAACGGTGCGCCGGCAAGGGAATCCGCTCGGTGTCTCCGGGCACCTGACCCATCTGATCGGTTTCCCAGTCGTGGGCTGCCTGCACGATGCGGTCTTTGCTGCTGGAGACAAAGTTCCACCACATGTGGCGGGGTGCATCCAGCGGCGCACCGCCTATCACCATCAGCCGCGCCCCTGTGGCGCCCGCCTGCAACCGCGCCGATGCGGCGGGCGGCAACACGGCCATGGTGTGCTCGGCCAGCGGCTGGCGATCAAGCCGCACGGCGGCATCCACCGGGTACACCGCCATCTCCTGCGCCAGGGCGGGCAGCTCTAGCACGCCTTGTGGCGGCAGCTGCACATCCAGGTACAGCGTGGGCAACAACGCGGCCACCGGCGAGGTCACGCCAAACGCCGACCCGATGAGCACCCGCACCGTGGCGTCGCCCACCGATCGCTGCGCAATGGCGCTGGCAGGTGTGTGCGTGAACGAAGGCGGGCAGTCTTCCTGCCCCAGTGGCAGTGCAGACCACAGCTGGATGCCGTGGTTGACATAGCTTTGGCTGGCCAATGCCAAAGGCCGGCGCTCGGAATGCACGATGCCGCGCCCGGCGGTCATCCAGTTGATGGCGCCGGGCTCAATCTGCTGCACGCTGCCCAGGCTGTCGCGGTGCATGATGGCACCCGAAAAAAGGTAGGTCACGGTGGCCAGGCCGATGTGCGGGTGCGGCCGCACGTCGTATTCGTCCGTAGGCTGCACGGTAACGGGGCCAAAGTGGTCAAAAAACAGAAACGGCCCCACCGATTTGCGCTGCACGGCGGGAAGGAGCCTGCGCACCGTAAACCCGCCCCCTAGATCCTTCAAATGACCGGAGAGCACCAGTGGCGCCATGCTCATGCCATGCGCTCCACGGTGGTGGTGATTTCGGTGGTGACGGCCGTCATGAGCTTGTGCACCGGGCATTTGTGCGCAACGGCCTGCAGCTCTTGCAACTGGGCATCGCTGAGATCGCCACTGATCTGCATACGGGCTGCAAGGTGGTAGGTGCCCGCGCGCTCGGCCGAAGCGTCGCGCTCGATCACCGTGCGCACGTCGGTCACGGGAATGCCCTTGCGGCGCGCGTACCAGAGCACCGTGAGCGCCTTGCACGAACCCAGCGCCGCGTCATACAGGTCGTGCGGGTTGGGGCCTGTGTCGTCGCCTCCCTCTGCAGCGGTGCCATCCACCACCAGCGCGTGGCTGCGAATGGTCAGCGTTTGCGCCATGGGCGTGGAGACGATGCGATTGAGTTCAATGGCCATGGGGCAACTCCAAAATGGTTTTGATGTATCAGTCGCCCAGGCGTGCCGCAACTGCCGCCACGCGCTGGCCCAGCAACCGGCCCGTTTCCAGATCTCCGGGCAACATTTCGGCGGCAGAGGCATCCGAGGGCGACTGCGCCATGGCGCCGCTGAACGCGCCCATCCAGTTGACATCGTTGCGCGTGGCCGCCTTCGAGTTGGCAGGCATCATGCCCGCGCCCACCCACAGCCCGCCATGCTGCATGGCCAGATGAAACAGATAGTCGAGCGTGACCTGCTTGTCGCCGTTGATGCTGGCACTGTTGGTGAAGCCCGCAAAGAGCTTGTCTTTCCAGGACTGGTTGAACCAGGGCTTGGACGAGGCATCCGCAAATTTTTTGAACTGCCAGCTTGGGCCTGCCATGTAGGTGGGAGAGCCCATGATGATGGCCTTGGCGGCCAGCAGGGTCTCCCAGCCGCCTTCGGGCAGGTTGCCGTCGGCATCAATCGCCACCAACTGGGCGTCCGCGCCATCGGCCACGGCCTGGGCCATGCGCTGGGTGTGGCCGTAGCCGGAGTGATAAACCACTGCAATCAAAGACATGGATGAATCCTTCTATGCAAGAGAAAAAAGACCCACGCGTCACCCTCGGAAAGGTGGGGTGGACCGAGAAATACGTTCGCAGAGCTTAGCTGGCTGCGCGCTGGCCGTCCACGCTCCAGGCGCCGGCACCACGGCCACCGGATTTTGCAAAGAGGCCGATAGGGTGAGCGCCAGAAAAAAAGAACCAGACAAACCGGCAGCGGCGCAAATCTCAGGCGGCCAGGTCAAACACCAGCACCTCGGCGTCCTGGGCATCGGTCAACGCCAGGGACGACTCGTTTTCGAGCAGCGCGGCATCGCCTGCGGCCAGTGGCTGGCCATTCACACACAGCGCACCGCGCACCAGGTGCACATAGGTCTTGCGTGTCGGGCTCAGGGGCTGGGTGACGGCCTCCGGGCCATCCAGCAGCCCCGCATACAGCGCGGCATCGGCATGCACGGTAACCGAGCCCTGCGCTCCGTCGGGTGAGGCCACGAGCCGCAATGCACCGCGTTTTTCGGCGGCAGTGAACGTCTTTTGCTCGTAGCTGGGCGCAATGCCCCGCTCGTCGGGCACTATCCAGATCTGCAGAAAATGCGTGGTCTGGCCGGCAGCGTGGTTGAACTCGCTGTGCGTCACACCGGTGCCAGCGCTCATGCGCTGCACGTCGCCGGGCGGAATGCCCTTCACGTTGCCCATGCTGTCCTTGTGGGCCAGCTCGCCCGACAGCACATAGCTGATGATCTCCATGTCGCGGTGGCTGTGGGTGCCAAAGCCAGTGCCGGGCGCAATGCGGTCTTCGTTGATGACGCGCAGGTTGCCAAAGCCCATGTGGCGCGGATCGTGGTAACCCGCAAAGGAAAAGCTGTGGAAGGAATGGAGCCAGCCATGGTCAGCGTGGCCCCGGTCTTGCGATTTTCGAACAGTCAGCACGGTCATTGCTCCTTTCAAGACTCGACTGTAGGGGGCGGGCCTGCGCTGCAGGGTCTGGGGGATTGTCGGAATCGTTCAAAAAATCTGAACTAACATGGCTGCACCATGCCCCACGCCTACGACGTTCTCACCCCGGACAGCCTTGCCATGCTGCAGGTGATTTCGGAAACCGGCAGCTTTGCGGCCGCAGCCCGGCACCTGGGCCTGGTGCCCAGCGCGCTGACCTACCGGGTGCGCCAGATCGAAGACGCCCTGGACGTGCTGCTGTTTGATCGCACAGCCCGCCAGGCACGCCCCACCGAAGCCGGCGCCGAGCTGCTGCGCGAAGGCGCACGGCTGCTGCGCGAGATCGATGCCGTGGCCAACCGCGTGCGCCGCGTGGCCACAGGCTGGGAGCCCCAGCTCACGATTGCCGTGGACGGCGTGGTCTCCCCACACACCATGCTGGAACTGGTCGATGCGTTTTATGCCATGGCCCCGCCCACCCACCTCAAACTGCGTGACGGCATCATGACCGGCACCCTGGAGGCTCTGACCACCGGCAACGCCGATCTGGCCATTGGCGTCTCGGCCGAGGGCTCGAACGTGGCCGGCCTGCAGCAAGGGCTGCTCGGCGAGTTGCGGTTCATCTACGTGGTGGCACCGCACCACCCGCTGGCGGCGGTGCCAGAGCCCATCACCGACGCCACCTTGCTGCAGCACCGCGCGGTGGCCGTGGCCGACTCGGCGCAGCGCGGCGGTGCCACCATGGGCCTGCTGGGCGGGCAGGATGTGCTCACGGTGGACACCATGCAGGCCAAGGTGCAGGCGCAGCTGCGCGGCCTGGGCGGAGGCTTTTTGCCGGAACCCATGGTGCGCCCCTATGTGGAGGCCGGCCATCTGGTGGCACGCCGCGTAGCCCGGCCCGAGCGCAGCCTGCGCATTCACTATGCATGGGGCGGCCCCGGTTTCACGACGCCCGGGCGCGCACTGCAATGGTGGCTGAATCAGCTGCAAAGCACGGCCACGCGCCATGCCCTGCTGGAAAACCACCATCATTTCTGATGTCCGACCCCGCGCCACGCGTGTAGAGTGGCTCTTATTAGATTTCTCCAGCCGACCGTCTCCGAAAGGCCTTCCATGACAAAACCCGTTTCCCGCCCCGCCAAACGGCCCCGACGCCCCGGCACCCCGGCAGCAGCACCCGCCCAGCGCCAGTCCGGCAAGGCAGCAAAGACCGGCAAGACACCACGCCATTTCGCCATCATTGGTGCAGGCATGGCCGGCGTGGTGTGTGCGCGCACGCTGGTGCAGGCAGGCCATCAGGTCACCGTTTTTGAAAAATCGTCCAAGGCCGGTGGTCGAACCACCACCATCGACTCCCCCTTTGGCAGCTTTGATGCGGGTGCGCAATATTTCACCGTACGCGACCCGCGCTTTGCCCAGGCCATCGACACCGTTCCCGGCGTGTGCCGGCCCTGGAGCGCCAACGCCGTGCGCGTGCTCGACGCGGCTGGCCGCGTGGCGGCCGCGGGCCTACCCACGCGCGAACCCCACTGGGTGGCCAGCCCGGGCATGAACGCCCTTGTCACCACCTGGGCCGCCCCCTTGCTGCAGGCAGGCCAGCTCATCACCGACACCCGCGTGAGCAGCATTGAACGCGACCCCCTCAATGGCACCCACTGGCAAGTGCGCACCGAAGGCCAGGGCGGTGCACAGCATGTCTATGCCGGTTTCGACGCGGTGCTGCTGGCCCAGCCCGCCACGCCCGCCCAGGCACTGCTGGCGGTGTCGGGGCTGGACACCCCGCTGAACGCCGCCCTGTCGCGCGTGACCACTGCGCCCTGCTGGACACTCATGCTTGCCTACCCGCAGGCCGTGCGCCCGGACCTGACCACCCTTGGCCCCCAGTGGAACGCGGCACGCAGCACCCACCACCGCATTTCTTGGCTGGCACGCGAGTCGTCCAAACCCGGCCGCACCACCGTCGAACGCTGGACGGTGCAAGCCAGCCCGGCCTGGTCGGCAGAACACCTTGAAGACGACGCGGATCGCGTGCAATCCAAGCTGCTGAAGGCGTTTTCCGAGGTCACCGGCATTCGGGCGCAACCCGCCCATGCCGACACGCGCCGCTGGCGCTATGCCCAGACCACGCAGCCCCTGGGGCAAAGCCATCTGTGGGACGCCAGCCTGGCCTTGGGCGCCTGCGGCGACTGGTGCCTGGGCCACCGCCTGGAAGACGCCTTTGTGTCCGGCCTGGAGATGGCACTCGCCGTGGCATGACGCGCGGCGAAGGGGCCCAACGGGAGGCCACCACCTACCAGGGCCGCTTCGCCCCCTCGCCCACCGGCCCGCTGCATGCAGGCTCGCTGGTGGCGGCGCTGGCCAGCTGGCTGGATGCGCGGGCCTGGGAAGTTGGCCACAGCGGGCGCGGCGGGCGCTGGCTGGTGCGCATCGAAGACGTGGACACACCGCGCTGCGTTCCTGGCGCGGCCGATGTCATCTTGCAGCAGCTGGCCACCTGCGGCTTGCTGCCCGACGCACCGCCGGTGTGGCAATCCGCACGCGGCGCCCTGTACCAGCAGGCACTGGACCAGCTCATTGCGCAGGGCCATGCCTACCCCTGCGCCTGCTCGCGCAAAGACATCGAAGACGCCCACGCGGCGCAAGGCCATGACCGCACACGCCATGCCACCTTGCCCTACCCCGGCACCTGCCGCCACGGCCTGCGCGGGCGGCCCGCACGATCCTGGCGGTTCAACACCACGGACTTCAAGCCAAAACACCCTCTAGCGCTTATAGATAAAGCGCAAGCAGCTACATTTTCAATAGCAGATGGCACAGTGCGTTGGGCAGACCGCCGCCTCGGCCCCCAGGCGCAGCATGTGGCCAGCGCGGTGGGCGACTTTGTGCTGCGCCGCGCAGACGGCCTGTGGGCCTACCAGCTGGCCGTGGTGGTGGACGATGCAGCCCAGCACATCACCCACGTGGTGCGCGGCGAAGACCTGGCCGACAACACACCCCGCCAGATCCTGCTGCAGCAGGCACTGGGTGTGGCGACCCCCAGCTACCTGCACACCCCGCTGGTCTGTGGCGCCAACGGCGAAAAGCTCTCGAAACAAAACGGTGCCACAGCGCTCGATCTTCACGATCCCTTGCTGGCCCTGGGCAACGCCGCCCGGGTACTCGGCCTTCCATCGGTCGAACAGATTCACAAAAATACGCTACCTGAGGCCCTGGAGATATGGGTCAACGCCTGGGCGCGAACCTACAATGGCCCACCGTGACCGAACCGATCATTTCTCCAGCCCCCGAGCACGCTGCAGCCGCTTCACCCGCTGCAGCCCGTGCATCCGACGGCACACCGCCTCCCGGCGTGGCCTACCCCAAAACCATCAAGAGCTTTGTGCGCCGTGCAGGGCGCACCACCACGGGCCAGGCCAAAGCCTTTGAAGACCTGGGCCCCCGCTTTGTGCTGCCCTATGCAGCCGCCCCGCTCGACGCGGCCGCCGCCTTTGGCCGCAGCGCGCCGCTGGTACTCGAAATCGGCTTTGGCATGGGCGAGGCCACAGCCCACATCGCCCGCGTGCGCCCAGACGACAATTTCCTGTGCTGCGAAGTGCACGAGCCCGGTGTGGGCGCGCTGCTCAAGCGCATTGGCGAGCAAGGCCTGACCAATATCCGCATCCTGCAGCATGACGCTGTCGAGGTGATCGACAACATGCTGCCGTCCGCTTGCCTGGACGGCATTCACATCTTCTTTCCCGACCCGTGGCACAAGAAGAAGCACAACAAGCGCCGCCTCATCCAGGCGCCCCTTGTTGCCAAGCTGGCCGAGCGCCTCAAGCCCGGCGGCTATTTGCACTGCGCCACCGACTGGCAACCCTATGCCGATCAGATCCTGCAGGTGCTGGGCGCAGAACCCATGCTCGCCAACACCGCCGAAGGCTTTGCTCCGCAACCCGATTACCGTCCCCTGACCAAATTTGAAAACCGTGGCCTGCGACTGGGGCACGGCGTCTGGGACGTAGTTTTCGTGCGACGCAACTGAGCTCCCGACAGGCTTTCGCTCACTCCCGCTCACCTCTACCAGCGCCGCAGCTCCTTCATGAAGCCCATCTTGCAAAACCTGGTCGAAATGACCGGCCACCGAGACCATTTGCGCCTTGAGGTGTCCGTGCTCTCAACCCTGCAAAAGCTCAGTGCCACCACCGAAGTGCGAGCCCTCGAAGTGTTCACCGACGACGGTGCCACCCACGTGCGCCCGCGCACCTGGGTGCAGGATGGGGACCTGGTCTCCACCGACTCGGAAGCCGCCAGCGACCCGCAACGCGAACCCCTGAACAGTTACCCTGCCCTGTGCCAGTGCATCGAAAAACGCGAAATCCGGGCCACGGCCAGCATGGACAAGGGGCGCTACACGCTGTGGTTGCCCGTGTGGATGCACGACAAGGTCAGCACCTGCCTGGAGATCACACAATCGCGCCCCTTTTCCGCCCACAAGCTCGATGTGATCCAGGGCATTTTTCACGTTTACCAGAACTACCAAAGCCTGCTGGACTACAGCGAACGCGACGCCCTCACGGGGCTGCTCAACCGCAAGACCTTTGACGAGCAGTTTTCCCGCAGCACCGCCGATAGCCTGGCCCGCCGCTTGCGCCCAGCCACAACGGGCTTGGCGGTTGACGAAGAGGCATCATGCTGCGAACCCCCTGTCGAGCAATGGCTGGCCGTGGTGGACGTGGACCATTTCAAGCAAGTCAACGACCGCTTTGGCCATCTGTATGGCGACGAGGTGCTGATCCTGATTGCCAACATCCTGCGCAGCTCCTTTCGCAGCCACGACCGCATTTTCCGCTTTGGCGGCGAAGAGTTTGTGGTGCTGCTGCGCGCCACCAGCCTGGCCACGGCCCACAAGGTGTTCAACCGCTTTCGCCTTGCCGTGCAGGAATACCCGTTTCCCCAGGTGGGCCAGGTTACCGTGAGCCTGGGCTTTGTCAGCACATCCAGGGGCGCGCCGGTAGAGATCCTGGGTCAGGCCGACCAGGCGCTCTATTACGCCAAGGAAAACGGCCGCAACCAGGTCTGCTTTTACGATGAGCTCATCGCCAGCGGCCAGCTGAAAACCAAGGTGGCCAACGACGATGTGGAGCTGTTTTGAGAGCCTGGTGAAGACCTGCGCACGCACATCGATCCAGCGGATGACTTTCTAGTCCAGCAGCCGTTCGATGGCACCCAGGTCCACCGCATCGCATTGGGTGGCAGGCAAATAGCGCTGGGCAAAGTCCCACCACCCCCCTTTTTTTGACGATCAGCGGGCATGGCCGCTGACCGTTACACCTGCTGGGTCACCCAGCCGACGACCGAGGCCAGGGCCGCAGGCAGCTTGGACGCATCGGTTCCACCGGCCATGGCCATGTCGGGCTTGCCGCCGCCCTTGCCGCCCACCTGCTGGGCCACAAAGTTCACCAGCTCACCGGCCTTGAGACGGCCCACGCTGTCGGCCGTGACGCCTGCGGCGATCTGCACCTTGTCGCCATCCACAGCAGCCAGCACGATGGCGGCGGTCTTGAGCTTGTCCTTGAGCTTGTCCATGGTGTCGCGCAGGGTCTTGGCGTCCGCACCGGGCAGCACCACGGCCAGCACCTTCATGCCCTTGACATCCACCGCCTGCGTCAACAACTCGTCGCCCTGGGCGGACGCCAGCTTGCCCTTGAGCGCAGCGACTTCCTTCTCCAGCGTGCGGGCGTTCTCCAGCGCCTGGGCAATGCGGGCGTTCAGCTCGGCCACGGGCGACTTGAGGGCGCCAGCGGCCTGGTTGACGGTGTCTTCCAGCGTCTGCAGGTAGGCCAGCGCGTTGGCGCCGGTCACCGCCTCGATGCGGCGCACACCGGCGGCCACACCGCCCTCGCCCACCACCTTGAACAGGCCGATGTCGCCCGTGCGGTGCACGTGCGTGCCGCCGCACAGCTCGCGGCTGGTGCCGATGTCGAGCACGCGCACGGTTTCGCCGTACTTCTCGCCAAACAGCATCATGGCGCCGGTCTTCTGGGCTGATTCGATGTCCATTACGCGCGCCTGCGTGGCCACGTTGGCCAGGATTTCCTCGTTCACACGGCGCTCGATCTCGCGGATCTCGGCGTCGGTGACGGGGGCGTTGTGCGCAAAGTCAAAGCGCGTGCGGTCGGCGTTGACCAGGCTGCCCTTTTGCTGCACATGGCTGCCCAGCACTTCGCGCAGGGCCTTGTGCATGATGTGCGTGACCGAGTGGTTGCGCATGGTGGCGGCGCGCACGGCCTGGTTCACCTGCGCCTGCACCGTGTCACCCACATTCAGCGTGCCCTCTTCCAGCGTGCCGTGGTGGCCGAACACGTCGGCCTTGACCTTGAGCGTGTCGCCCACCGCAAAACGGGCCGAGCCGCTGGTGATGACGCCTTCGTCACCCACCTGGCCGCCGCTCTCGGCATAAAACGGGGTCGTGTCGAGCACCACCACACCGGTTTGACCTGCTTTAAGGGCTGCGGCGCTTGTCCCGTCAACGTAAATTGCTACGATTTTTGCAGTCTCGGCAAGGTTTTCGTAGCCCGTGAACTGGTTGGCCACGCCGGTGTACTCCAGCGCCTTGTCCATCTTGAACTTGCCTGCAGCGCGGGCTTGTGCCTTCTGCTTTTCCATGGCGGTTTTGAAGCCCGCCTCGTCCACCTCGACGTCGCGCTCGCGGCACACATCGTTGGTCAGGTCGAGCGGGAAGCCGTAGGTATCGTGCAGCTTGAAGGCCACGTCGCCGGGCAACACCTTTGCACCGCCGTCCAGTGTTGCGTCCAGAATTTCCATGCCGTTGGCCAGCGTTTCAAAGAAGCGCTCTTCCTCGGCCTTGAGCACGTCGGTGATGCGCTGTTCCTGAGCACGCAATGAAGGATAGGCATCCCCCATCAGGCGCACCAGATCGGCCACCAGTTTGTGGAAGAACGGCGTCTTCTTGCCCAGCTTGTAACCGTGGCGGATGGCGCGGCGCACGATGCGCCGTTGCACGTAGCCACGGCCTTCGTTGCTGGGGATCACGCCATCGCTCACCAAAAATGCGGTGGCGCGGATGTGGTCGGCAATCACGCGCAGGCTCTTGTTGTCCAGGTCGGCAACGCCGGTTTCGCGGGCTGCGGCCTTGATGAGCTGGTCGAAGATGTCGATTTCGTAGTTGCTGTGCACGTGCTGCAGGATGGCGGCCAGGCGCTCCAGGCCCATGCCGGTGTCCACGCAAGGTGCGGGCAGCGGCGTGACGGCGCCGGTTTCGTCCATGTTGAACTGCATGAACACGTTGTTCCAGATCTCGATGAAACGGTCGCCGTCTTCATCAGGGCTGCCTGGAGGGCCGCCGGCAATGTGGTCGCCGTGGTCGTAGAAGATTTCGCTGCACGGGCCGCAAGGGCCGGTGTCGGCCATCATCCAGAAGTTGTCGCTCTTGTAACGGCCGCCCTTGTTGTCGCCAATGCGGATCACGCGCTCGGGCGGCAGGCCGATTTCCTTGGTCCAGATGTCGTAGGCCTCGTCGTCTTCCTGGTACACGGTGGCCAGCAGGCGCTCGGGTGGCAGCTTGTAGACCTCAGTCAGCAGCTCCCACGCCCATTTCAGCGACTCGCGCTTGAAATAGTCACCAAAGCTCCAGTTGCCCAGCATCTCGAAGAAGGTGTGGTGGCGCGCGGTATAGCCCACGTTTTCCAGGTCGTTGTGCTTGCCACCGGCACGCAGGCAGGCCTGCACCGAAACGGCGCGGTTGTAAGGGCGCTTGTCGGTGCCCAGAAACACGTCCTTGAACTGCACCATGCCCGAGTTGGTGAACATCAGCGTCGGGTCGTTGCCCGGCACCAGCGGGCTGGATGCCACGATGGTGTGGCCTTTGGAGGCGAAGAAGTCCAGAAAGGACTTGCGGATGTCGGCAACGGAAAAAGTTGGAGTGCTCATGGTGTGTACGTTGGGTTGTGCACGGGGCGATGCCGCACAGGGTTGGCACGCGTGGGCCAACCGGCGATTATAAGTTTGCAACCTTGTCACCATCGGCGCAGCCACTGGGCTGTGAACAGGCTATTCTTTTGCCTCGTTTGTGCCTGCTTGCCAGCATTTCGGCACCAGCCACCCCGTTCACCCCTCAACTCACCCGGATGCCTACGGCCATGTCCTCTTCGCCTCTTACACAGCTCAAAGACCCGACCCTGCTCAAGACCGACGCGCTCATCAACGGGCAATGGGTGGCCGGTGCCAGCCGCTTTGATGTGCACGACCCCGCCACCGGCACCAAACTGGCCGACGTCGCCAACCTGGGACCAGCAGACGCCGAGGCGGCCATTGCCGCCGCCAACGCCGCCTGGCCGGCCTGGCGCACCAAAACCGCCAAGGAGCGCAGCATCATCCTGCGCAAGTGGTACGACCTGCTCATGGCCAACCAGGACGATCTGGGCCGCATCATGACCGCCGAGCAGGGCAAGCCGCTGCCAGAGGCCAAGGGCGAAGTGGCCTACGGCGCCAGCTTTGTGGAATGGTTTGCGGAAGAAGCCAAGCGCGTCAATGGCGAGACGCTGCCCCAGTTCGACAACAACCGGCGCCTTTTGGTCCTGAAGCAGCCCATCGGCGTGTGCGCAGCGATCACGCCCTGGAATTTCCCGCTGGCCATGATCACCCGCAAGGTCGCCCCGGCGCTGGCCGCCGGTTGCCCGGTGGTCATCAAGCCCGCAGAGCTGACGCCGCTAACCGCCCTGGCCGCCGCCGAGCTGGCGGTGCGCGCGGGCATTCCGGCGGGTGTGCTCAACATCCTCTCGGCCGATGCCGCCAACTCCATTGCCATCGGCCAGGTGCTGTGCGCCAGCGACGTGGTGCGCCACATCAGCTTCACCGGCAGCACCGAGGTGGGCCGCATTCTCATGGCGCAGTCGGCCCCCACGGTCAAGAAAATGTCGCTCGAACTCGGCGGCAACGCTCCCTTCATCGTGTTTGACGATGCCGACATCGACAGCGCCGTGGAAGGCGCCTTTGCCAGCAAGTACCGCAACGCCGGGCAGACCTGCGTGTGCTCCAACCGCTTTTATGTGCAGGAAGGCGTGTACGACGAATTCGTGGCCAAGTTCGCCGCCAAGGTCAAAACCGCCAAGGTGGGCAACGGCTTTGAGGACGGCGTGAACCAGGGCCCGCTGATCGAGGAGGCCGCACTGGAAAAGGTGCAGCGCCATGTGGATGACGCGGTGGCCAAGGGCGGCGTGGTGATGGTCGGCGGCAAACGCCTGCAAAGCATGGGCTCGGGCCAGTTCTTCGAGCCCACGGTGGTGGCCAACGCCACGCCCGACATGCTGTGCGCACGCGAAGAAACCTTCGGCCCGTTTGCCCCGGTGTTCCGCTTCAAGACCGAGCAGGAGGCCATTGCTGCGGCCAACAACACCGAGTTCGGGCTGGCCAGCTACTTCTACAGCCGCGACGTGGGCCGCATCTTCCGCGTGGGCGAGGCGCTCGAATACGGCATGGTGGGCATCAACGTGGGCATTCTGGCCACCGAGCATGTGCCCTTCGGCGGCGTCAAACAGTCGGGCCTGGGCCGCGAGGGCTCGCACCACGGCATGGACGACTACGTCGAGATCAAGTACCTGTGCCTGGGGGATATCCTGGAAAAGCAATGAACGATCGTGCGTCAATTGCTATTATTTCAATAGCTACTAACGATTTATGGTAAAGCGCTAGAGGCCAAAAACACCTAAAACCATGGAGAGCACCACCCCTGCGTGAAACGGGGCGTTGGTGCCTTGCGCTCCGCCCGCCCCTGAATATCAGCCCGGTTGCAATGGCGCAAAGGAGCGCAAACATGCCGCCTCCCGCACAACGCACGCGGGGCAAGCCAGAACAACAAGAGGAAAGAGGCTGAATGCGTTCAGCCAGAGGCTGAAGCGGTGACTGGAGCGGGTGATGGGAATCGAACCCACGCTATTTGCTTGGGAAGCAAAAGTTCTACCATTGAACTACACCCGCACAGCCTTGCATTATAGGCGCCCTCACCGGCGCAATCCGGGTGCGCGCCGCCACACGATGGGGCGGCGCGGAGGCTGCATAAAAGTACAACAGACCACAGTGCGGCGGCACGCACCGCTGGCTTTTGGCTCAGGCGCCCAGCCGTTTCTGGCCTGCCCGGCCAGAGGCCGGCGATTGCAATGTGCGCTGGCCCGAATCGCCTGTGTTGCCCAGGTTGAAGCGCGCAATCGCCATCACCATCTGCTCGGCCTGTCCGCTCAGGCTGCTGGCAGCAGCTGCCATTTCTTCGACCAGCGCAGCGTTTTGTTGGGTGGTCTGGTCCAGTTGCGTGACGGCCTCGCCCACCTGGCTTACGCCGGCGGTCTGTTCGTTGCTGGCGGCGCTGATCTCGGACACCATGTCGGCCACGCGCTGAATGGAGCTGACAACCTCCTGCATCGTGGCACCTGCCTGATCGGCCAGCACCGATCCTTGCTGCACCATGCTGCTGCTGGCCCCGATCAGCTCCTTGATGGCCTTGGCTTCGGCGGCGGTGCGTTGCGCCAGACTGCGCACTTCGGTGGCCACCACCGCAAAGCCGCGGCCCTGCTCCCCCGCACGGGCTGCCTCCACGGCCGCGTTGAGCGCGAGGATGTTGGTCTGGAAAGCGATGCCGTCGATCACGCCAATGATGTCGGCGATTTTCTGGCTGCTGGCGTTGATATCGTGCATGGTGCGCCCCACCTGCGACACCACTTCACCGCCCTGCGCTGCCACGCGGCTGGCGCCCACGGCCAGCTGGTTGGCCTGGCTGGCGCTGTCGGCGTTGTGGCGAATGGTGGCCCCCAGTTGCTCCATGCTGGCGGCTGTTTCCTCCAGCGCGCTGGCCTGGCTTTCGGTGCGACCAGAAAGGTCCTGGTTGCCTTGTGCGATTTCGGTGCTGGCGGCCGACACGCTGTCGGCACTGGTGCGCACCGTGCCCAGGCTTTCCACCAGGCGTACGCGAAACCCTTCCATGGCCTGGGCCAGAGAACCGATTTCATCGCGGGAGCGGATAGACACTTCATGTGTGAGGTCGCCCTGCGCCAGGTAACCGAGTGCCGTGCTCAGCTGCTGCACCGGCAACCCCACCAGCCGGCGTGTGGCCGCCACCAGCACCACGGCCAGCAGCGCAAGCGCCACGGCCAGACCCAGCCACAGCCAGGTGAGTACATAGCGCGCCTCGCCCATCATTTCAGTCAGGGGTGCCTCGGCAACGATGGCCCAGGACCAGGGCTTGTAACGCTCTATTGCCACGAAGCGCGTTGCGCGGTCGCCCTCTGCACTGCGGCGTGGTGACCACTTCGACTCCAGATTGCCGGCCTGCTCAATGGCTGCCAGCGAAGCCAGCCAGGTCTTGGCGTCATCGTCCTTTTCATCCACCTTCAGCGATTTGCCGGCGCCGGGCAGGCCAAAGACACTGCCACGCGCAGGGCCCGACGAGAGGTTGACGGCATACACGGCACCCTAGGTGAAGAGTTTTTGCGCTGCCATCACGGTTTCGAGCTTGCCCAGAATGGCGCCGATGTCGGAGCCGATGTACAAGATGCCGATGGTGCGGTTGCCTTCACGAATGGGCTCATAAACAGACATGTACTCGCGGCCAAACAGGCTGGCCCGGCCGACATAGGTTTTGCCCTCATTCATCAGGGCATAGGCCGGGTGGTTGCGGTCCAGCAACGTCTTGAAGGCACGCTCACCATCCTGCTTTTTGACCGAGGTCGTCACGCGGATGAAGTCGTCCCCCGTGCGCGCGAAGATGGTGGCCGTGGCACCCCCGCTTATTTTGAGAAACTGGTCCACCACATTGAAGTCACCGTTGAGCGCCGCCCCCTCATACGACAGCACGGCCTCGGGCTTGCCATCTGCCCCGGGCACTTCGGCCACTGCAAACTTGCCGGGGAAATTGGCTTTGAAAATGGCGAAATCATGGTGGGCCTGGTCTTGCGCGGTCTCGTCAAAGGTTTGCACCAGCGCGCGCACCTGGGCGGCATATCGGCTCACCTCTTCGGTAGACATGCGGCCAAAATCTTTCCAGAGCAGGCCGCTGACGATGCCCATGGTGATCAGCAAGACCACCAGCAAGCTGACCAACGCAGCCAGTGACAGCTTGAAGGCTACAGAGCGGTGGGCCGCAGGCTTGGGCCCAGATGTGGGGGCGCTAGTCGACGTGGGGTTCATGGGGTTATTTCCGCTCCGGGGTTATCTGCACAAAGCTTGTTTTCGGTTCAATTGACAGGTGTCCATACACGGACCGCCGCAGACAAACCCTGTTGCAGCGTCAGAAACTTGTGTAATAGATGCACAAAAATTGCATCTAGTGGTAAACCCGCAGTTTTACAAAATCAATCTTTGCTGGCTCTCAAACACCCGGGGCTCTGTGGTAAGCGGGTCCACAAACTCCAGCGACCGCGCCAGCAGCTGCAGCGGCCGCGAATAGTCGCCCTCGGGCGGGTCGTTGACCACCGGGTAGAACGGGTCGTTGCGCAGCGGCAGCCCCAGCGCCGCCATGTGCACGCGCAACTGGTGGCGCTTGCCGGTGATGGGCGACAGGCGGTACAGCGCCCACACGCCAGCCACCTGCAGCACCTGCATCTGGGTGTGGCTGTTGGGCTCGCCGGGCACTTCGTGCATGCGAAAAAACTGTGGGCTTTCCTCCAGGCGGCTGCGGTGGTCTCGCGGAAAGTGCACATCGGCACGCCAGGGCGCAACGGCGTCGTAGTGCTTGGTGATTTGGCGGTCGCGAAACAGCGCCTGGTAAGCGCCACGCGTGCGCTGCTGCACCGAGAAAAGCACCAGCCCGGCGGTGTCCCGGTCGATGCGGTGCAAGGGCGACAGCTCGGGCAGCCCCAGGCGGCGTTTGAGGCGCACCAGCAGCGTTTGCTGCAGATACCGCCCCGATGGCGTCACAGGCATGAAATGCGGCTTGTCGGCCACCAGCAGGTATTCATCCTGGTACAGCACCGTTTCTGCAAAAGGCAGAGCGGGCTCAGCCTGCAGATGGCGGTAGTAATACAGGCGAATGCCCCCTTCAAATGGCCGGTGCGGCAGCACGGCCACACCGCGCTCGTCCACCACATCCCCCGCTTGCATGCGCTGCAGCCATTCGCTGCGCTGCACGCCCGGCAGGCGCTGGGCCAGAAAATCCAGCATGCTGCCCTGCCCTTGCGAAGGCAGCACCACGCAACTGGGGCCCACGCCGTCGCGCAGGGGCAAGACAAAGGCATGGCGGGGGTTGTGCATGGCGTGCGGATTTTAGGGCGCGCCAGCTGCAGGGCGCGCGGTGCTGTGCCGGGGCTGTAGGACAACTGCGCCAATACGCCTTTCATCCTGCGGGATCGTCCAAAAAGCGCACGCTGCGGGCTAGCATGGCTTCTCCATGACAGAACCCCAGACTGATACCAACACCGTGCCGGCATCGGCCCCCTCAAAGCCCGTGACGTCATCGCGACGCGCTAGAGGGCAGCGCTTGGCGCTGGGCCTGGCAGGCGGCTTGGTCGGGCTGTTGGTGATTGGCGGCATCGTGCTCACCCAGCTTGACTGGAACCGCGCAAAACCCTGGCTGAACCAGACCCTGAGCGACGCCACAGGCCGCCACGTTGCAGTGGAAGGCGATCTCTCGGCCACCTGGCAGTGGCCGCAAACGCTGGACGATGGCTGGCGCCGCTGGGTGCCTGGTGTCACGGTGCAAGGCACGCAACTGGTCATGCAAGACCCAGCCGGTTTTGCCCGCCCCGGCAAGGCAGCCGAGCCCCGGCCCATGGCCCGGGCGGAAACGGCCCGCGCATCGCTGCGCCTCTTGCCCCTGCTGGCGCGCGAGGTGGCCATCGACACCCTCGAACTCACCGGCCCCGACATCGCCCTGGCCCGCCTCAACGACGGCCGCAACAACTGGACCTTTGAGCCCCAGCGCGCTCCCGGCGACATCACGCCGCGCTGGACGGTCAGCATTGATCGGCTGGTGGTGCGCAAGGGCCAGCTTGCCTACGCGGATGCGGGCAGAGACCTGAACCTGAGCGCGCACATCGACACCATCAACGAAACTGCACCAGCCACCGAAACCGAAGGCCCGGCAATGCCCGCCTCGGCGACCGCATCCTCAACTGCCAGCCCCGCCGCCGCCCCGGTCTACGGCGTGCGCTTTGACCTGAAAGGCACGCTGGGCAAGGCCCGCATCGAGGGCCAGGGCAAGGCAGGCCCCGTGCTCACGCTGCGCGACAAGGAGGTGAACTACCCCCTGCAATTCACCGCCAAGGCCGGCAGCGTGGAAACCGCGGTAGAGGGCATTCTGGCCAACCCGGGCGCGCTGTCGGGCATGAATCTGCAGGTGATGCTCAAGGGCGCCAGCATGGCCGACCTGTATGCGCTGACCGGCCTGGTGCTGCCCAATACGCCCGCTTTTCAGACCAAGGGTCAGCTGCAGGGCAGCCTGCAACCTGGCCGGGCGGTGTGGGACTACCGCGACTTCACCGGCACCGTGGGCCAGAGCGATCTGCATGGCAACCTGCGCTTTGTTTCGGGTGCGCCGCGCGGCAAGCTCTCGGGCAGCGTCACATCCCGCCAGCTGCGCCTGGCAGACCTGGGCCCGGTGCTTGGCACGGCCACCACAACTTCTGCCAAGGCCGGCCGCGGCGGCAAGGTGCTGCCCGATGCCCCGTTTGCCACCGACCGGTGGAACGCCATGGACATGGACCTGAAATTTGCGGGGCAGCGCGTGGTCCGGCAGGGCAGCCTGCCGCTCGAAGACCTCAGCGTGCACGCCCTGCTCAGCGATGCGGTGTTGCGCCTGGACCCGCTGCATTTCGGCGTGGCCAAGGGCAAGATCGAATCGAAGGTGGTGCTGGACAGCCGCAACACACCACTGACCGTGCACATGGATACCCGCGTGCAGAACCTGCGGCTGGCCTCGCTTTTCCCCGAGGTCGAACTCACCAAAAAAAGCCTGGGCCGGCTTGATGGCGCGATGGCGCTCAACGGCAAGGGCAACTCGGTGGCGCAATGGCTGGGCACCAGCAGCGGCGAAGCCCGCCTGTATGTGCGCGACGGTACCCTGAGCCGCGAACTGCTCAACCGCGCCGCGCTCAACGTGGGCAGCGTCGTGGTGGCCAAGCTGTTTGGCAACGACAAAGAGGTGCAATTGCGTTGCGCCGTGGCCGACCTGGCCGTGCGCGACGGCGTGGCCACCGTGCGCACGGGCAAGCTCAGCACCAACGAGGCCATTGTGGACGCCAGCGGCACCATCGACATGGCCCATGAGCGCCTTAACCTGCACATCAAACCCGAATCGCTGCAGTGGAAGTTCTTCTCGCTGCGCACCCCGCTGTATGTGCGCGGCAGCTTTGCCAATCCCGATGTAGGTGTGGAACCCGGCCCGCTGCTGCTGCGCGCAGGCGCGGCGATCGCGGCGGCAGTGGTGGCCCCGGCAGCGCTGGCGCTGCTGCCCGTGACAGTGCCGGGCGCCGACGACGATACGCAGTGCGCCCCCCTGCTGGCGCAGGCCACACAACCGGTCAAGGCGGGCCGTGCGGGCAAGCCCGCAGCGCCTGCACGCCCTGCGCCGCGCTGAAAATCGCCCGCAACACGGCGCTATGCCGGCGCCTAGATAACTCATTTTTTGATAGCTGCTAGCGCTTTATTCATAAGCGCTATAGGCCATTTTCATTAAAACCTTGAAAAAGGCGGTATGCCACTGACGGCAGCCAGGATGGCAAACGCTTGCAGCGATGCTTCAACCTAAAAATCGCAGTTGACCGCTTGCAATCCCTGGATAGGCCCTGTGAAAACTTGCTTTGTATCTCTTTGGAACGTTCACCTTTTGGGTGATTGCGCTA
>NZ_NCFM01000031.1:0-44540 GCF_002281195.1 Acidovorax sp. 35-64-16
ACCATCGCTAGGAGCTTCAACCATGATCAAACAACGTCTTTCCCTTTCTTCCATGATTGCCGCCGCGGCCGCAGTGGTTACCTTGGGCCTTCCAGGGATGGCTTCGGCAGCGTACGAGCATCCCGCCAACAACGAAAAGGGCTTCATCGTTCACCCGGAACACTTCAAGAGCGATAAAACCCGTGCTCAAGTCAAAACAGAAGCCGAGGCTGCCATGCGGCAAGGCCTCCTTTCTTACGGCGAAAGCAACTACCCTATCCGCACACCTGATGCGGCAGGTCCAGGCAAGACGCGTGAGCAAGTAGTCAACGAGTTGCGGAACGAGTCCCCTGAAGAACGCGACGCGCGTCTGCGTCTCTACTACCGGGGTTGATTGCCCACGTTTGGGGTGCGGAAAATTGCTTGGAATCCATTCTGTGGGATTGTTGACGTCGGCCTGACTAACCTCGGGACAGCCCAGGCCGCCGTCCAATTTCCCATGACACCCCGCCGCCGCGCACCGTCGCGGCGAGCTGCTGTCCCAGCCGCTGCTCGATCACTGGCTTCCACGGCACCAGGCTGAATCCCATGCCGTCATCGAGCATGGCGTAGCGCCCACTGGCGAGCATGACGTTGCGCCGATAGATGCCGGCCACTCGGTGGCCATCGGCCACGGGGCGATGCTCCAGGCCGGTATCAGCCGCTATGTCCTGCGCGGCCTGCACCACTTCCCGATTACGCAGCGTCGTCAGCAGATTGCGCACCAGAATCACACGCTGGCCGCGCTTCTCGGCCAGTCCTTGTTCGGCCAGGAAGTCGGCACGTTTCTGTAGCGCCTCCTTGACCTCGCTGCCAAATCCCAAATCGCCCAATCCCTTGCCCCCACCGATCAACTGCTGGTCCAGCCAGGTGGCGCCGATCACGCAGGCCTGCCGCTCGATGGGCAGGTGCGACTTCAGTTCCACCGCCACGCCGCCCAGGCGCTGTGCGTCGTACTGCCGTCCACGCTCGGGCAGATCGTCGGGCACCTTCCATAGCCCCTCGGCCACGCGCTCCACGATGCCGGCGCGGCGCAGGGCTTCCAGCCTTCGGACATGGGCCGCGACTACCTCCTGCGGGTCGCGCCCAGCTTGGGTCTGGCCCTGTGCAATCGCCAGATGATGGTCGGTGCGGTACAGGCCATCGCTTGCCAGCGCAGCGATGTTGTGATCCGCCGTCCGCACCTTGGCGGAACCGCGTAGTTCCACCACCGCGCCGGTCGGGTAGTTGCCGGGTTCGTCGCGGGCATTGAGCGCGACGTAGTGCGCCTTGCCGTCCACGCCGTCGATGACCAGATAGGCCCGATCGCGCAGCTCGTCGGCCAGCCCTTTGGCGGCCACGCGGCCGATGACGGTTCGCCCATCGTCACCCGGTTCGAACACCGCCAACTCACGCGGCTGCCCGCGCATGGCCCGTTGCATGGTACGAATGATATCGCCGCGCTCGCCCAGGGCGCGCAAGGTCTTCTCGGCATCGGCATGCACGGCCCAGGTGCCGGGCTGCACTTCGTCGGCCAGGCCCAGGCGCTGCAAGCGTTGCAGGCGGCCAATCAGCAGCACGCGCTGACGTTGCAGCTTCGGTTCGTTGAAGCGTTCGATCAGCACCCGGCCATCGTCGCCGGCCTCGCGCTTCAGCGTTCGATCCAGGCTCGTCCATCGCTCCTGCTCCACTTCGCGCTGCAAGGTCTGCTGGATCTCCAGTTCGGTGCGCGGCCCCAGCCATTCGGTCGCCAGTTCGGAGGCTCGATGGCGGAAGCCATCAGCGATGTAGTCGCCCGCGATGATGAGGTCTTTGCCAGTGTCGTCGCGCCCGCGCACGATCAGGTGGGTGTGCGGGTTGTCGGTGTTCCAGTGATCGACAGCCACCCAATCCAGCCGCGTGCCCAGGTCGGCTTCCATGCGGTTCATCAGGTGGCGCGTGTACGTCCGAAGATCATCCAGTTCGGCGCCATCCTCGGGCGACACGATGAACCGGAAATGGTGCCGGTCATCGGCGCAGCGTTCCTTGAATGCCTCCAGATCAGCTTCATCGACCTGCGGCCCGTAGGCTTGGCCTCGCTCGCCATCGCGGCCCGCGCCATCGCGCTCGATGTAGCGCAGGTGCTTGGTGAGTGATCGGGGACTGGCCTGACGCTGGTTGACCAGCAAGGTTTTGATGTTCACGCGCCGCGACATTGGCGTCAGCTTCGCCCCGGCGAAGCGCGCCGCAGTATGGCCGCGCCCCAGGCGCGAGCCGGGACGCTGGCCGACGTGCTTTCCAGTGCCGCCGGTCGATGCCGGGCGACGCATTGAGGACTTGCCGCCACTGGTCTTGCCGACCTGCTTGAGCACCTTGGAAACAAAGCCCTGGCCCCGGTTCTTCGGAGCACTGGGGCGGATGCGGAAATCGTCATCGCGGCGGTTGCTCATGGCTGTTCCTTGGATAGCTGGGGCGTGTCCGGTAGTGCAAAGCACGCGGACATGCCCGTATCGGCGCGGGCCTCGCGCCCCAGGCGGCACGGCGGCGAAGCCGCGCCGTGCCGTCCAACCCCCACGTGCAGGCTGGCTTTGCGGGCGACGAAGTGCCGCCCCCTTTTGTCTTGCCTTCCGCCTTTGCCTCCCGCTTTCGCTCCCGGCAGCGGCGGCCCGGTGGCGCTGCGCTGCTTGCAGCCAGCCCGCCGGTGAACGCGGCCAGGGCCGCAGCCCGGCGCGTTCAAGGCAAGACGCCTGCACGGTGGACGGCTGCGCCGGATGCAGCGCGAAGTGCAATGCGAACGCATTTGCACTGCACGCGCGGCGACACGGCAGAAGCCACTGAAATGACATGCCCGATGGCACGATGCAATGCACGCCTGCGTGCAGCGAATCGGCAGCCATCATGGGCGGGACTCCAGCCAGACCGGACGTGCAATGCCGATCACGGCGGATGCGCTGACCGGCCCGAAATACCGGCTGTCGAACGACGCCGGGTTGGTCGCGCTGAGCAGGAACAACTCGCCAGGCCGAAGCCGCAGGCACTGCGGCCAGGATGGCAGCGTGCGGCCCAGCCGGTCGGCAGCCAGAACGGCGGCCACCGGCACGCCGTCGATCCAGATTAGCGCATCGACGATGCAAACGTGTTGCGGCGCGACCGCGCCCACGCGCTTGAGCAGCGGAACGCGCGTCGGCAGGTAGCCGCGCTGTGCAGCAAGCGCGGCGGCATCGGGCGGCAGCCGGGCCAAGACGATGCTGCCCACGGACAACGGACGTGGCAGCGAGGCGGCGTGATGGTCGAGCGGATCGACGCGATACCAGCCGACCGCCACGCTGTCGGACGGGTTGTAGATCAGGCGCGGCAGCGGCGACACGAAGGACGCCCAGGCCAGCGCGGCGAGGCCACAGGCGGACAGCGCAGCCAGCACGATGCGAACGCGCAGGCGCGAGCGAGGATGCGGCGCGGCTTCTGCGGAATGTACGCCGGTGGAATGAGCCGTCATGGCAGCGCCCTCCCGGCCAGCCAGGCAGCGTGCCGCTCGGCGCTGTAATCGGGCAGCGGCAAGCGTGCCGCGAGCCGGTTGCCCAGCGTGCGCCAGTACGCGGGTGATGCGGCAGCAGGCGCGATGCCCAGCGCCTCGATGGCGTCGATGCGCTCCAGCACGGCGCGCACCGCGCTGTCGCCCTCGGCGTGCAGCAACAGGCGTGCGCCGGGCTGCACACCGGGAATGCGCTGCGCCGCATCCAAGGGCGTGCAAGCCTGCATCACCATGAGCTGCCAGCGAATCGTGCCGTAGTCGTTGGCCTGCCAGCGGATGCGGCAGAACATGGCGTCGGGCACGAATACGGCGACGCTCCGCCAGCGGTCGTACCGCAGAGTGCGCGCCGGCTCGCCAAAGCGCAGATAGAGCTTGAAGCGGTGCTCAAGGAAGGCCAGCGAAACGCGCGTCAGCGGCGTTGAGGCAGGCCGGCCCGTGAGCGCAATGAGTGACGGCGACGGTGCTGCCGTGGCTGCGGTAGCAAAAGGCAAAGCAGATGCGTTCATGGCATGTTCTCCGGGAATTCCCGCTCCAGCAGTGCGCGCAACAGGTCGGCCACCGTCACGCCCTGCGTGAAAGCCGATACCTTGATGCGCGAGCGCATGGCGGGCGTGATGTCCAGGGTCAGGCGGGCGGTGTAGAGATCGCCCTTGTTGAGCGCATCGGCGTCGCCCTGGCGAATCCACGCCTCGGCGTGCGGATTTGCAGGCGGGCGCGCGCCGATGCCGACGCGCTTGGCCGTGCGTTTGCTGTTGGGTGGCGGCTTCGCCGTCATGTCGGCCACCGCAACAGCTCATCGACCAGTGCAGTGATTTCGCGTGCGGCGGCGCTGTCGGGCGCCGTCTCGCGTGCGACCCGGCCGGCGGCCACGCTGTCTGCGAAGACGATGCGCTGGTGCACTTCCGAGCGCAGCGCAGGAAGTGGCTGCTCGGCCAGCGCGCCGCGTGCTTCGCGCCCAATCACCGTGGTGCTGACGCGCCGGTTGATGACGAAGGCCGCGCGCAGCGCAGGCCGGAACACCTGCGCCTCACGGATCAGCGCCACCATTTCCGCTGATGCCCACAGGTCGTAAGGGCTGGGCTGCACCGGGATCAGCACCCGCTCAGCCGCCAGCAGCGCGGAGCGCGCCAGGGCGGCGATCCTGGGCGGCCCGTCGATGACGACGTGATCGGCCCGTCTGGCGAGTTCTGGCGCTACCTGATGCAGGTTTTCGCGTGCCAGGCCCATGACGCTGAACAGCCTTGGCAAGCCTTGCTGGCTGCGGCGCTGCGCCCAGTCCAGCGCAGAGCCTTGCGGATCGGCATCCAGCAGGATGACCGATTGCCCGCGCATGGCCAGCTCGCCGGCGATGTGCGTGGCGAGCGTGGTCTTGCCGACGCCGCCTTTCTGATTGAGCAAAGCGACGATCATGGCGCGGCCCTCCAAGCTGGAAAGCTGGCCTGCATTTGCCTTGCAGAACGGGGTTGGTTTGGACTTCTGGCTTGCTGCGCTTTTTGCCTTTTGGCGGTTGTCCACCGAAACGGCGCGCTGCTACTACAAGTTAGAGAATTTAAGTTAGGTAAGTTAAGGGAGGCCGAAACCCGCTCCAGCATTGGCTTTGCGGGCGATTGACACGCCTGATAGCACGATAGTCCCACGCCTGATAGCACGATACCTGGCACGCCTGATAGCACGAGCCCGTCCACAGGCCGCGCACCGGTTATCCCCGTGCCGTGTATGGCACGGGCCGGAAGGTCAGCAGTTCGATGCCATCCAACCGCTCGATGCCCAGGACATAACCGGGCAGCGACTGCCGCGCCACCAAGGCGCGCAAGTCGCAGGCGAAGTCGTAGGGTTTGGCCGTGCTGCCCGATTTGCGGTGTAGGTGCCGGAAGTCGAACTGCCAGCCACCGGGCTGGCGCCCGCCGTGCTTCCTCACCAGCCGGTACAGCCATCGCTCGATTCCACCCGTCAGCCGGAAATACGCCGGGTCGATGGTCAGCACCAGTGCCGCATCCATCACACCCGCATAGAACCAGTCCGGCAGGATCAGTTCGATGCCCAGCGGCGTGCCGCGGGCATCGGCCAGTTCCTTCCATTCGTTGATCCACGAGAAGCGGTGCAATCGCCGCCCGGTCGTCTCTCGGATGGAGGTGGCCACCGTGGTGGACTGCAAGCGATCCAGGGCCGCTTTGAGGCGCTGGTAGTCGCGCAGCGACGTACCACGCCCGATGAAGCGCAGAATTTCGTAGGGCGTGGCCTGCATCAACCGCGACAGGCGCAAGCCCGCATCGCGCGCCTCCACGATCTGGCTGGCGGCCCAGATCAGCACGTCCGCATCCCAGATCGTGGCGATGCCGTGCTCGGCCGTGCCTTCCACGCGGATCGTCACGCCGCTGGTGCGGAAGTCGATCGGCGCCGTGCGCCGCGACTTCGCCAGCGAGAAGAACGGAAAGGCCATCAAGTCCTGGCTGTCGCGCGGCGCCATGTCGCCCGGCAAGGCGCGGAACAGGTCTAGCTGTTCGCGTTCTTGCGAGGGCTTGGACACGGCGAAGGTCACCCGCGCGCCAGGAATCAGCGCGCACGGCTGTCCGCCGCATGCTGCTCGGCGTACTCGGGATCGGACGTGCTCTCGAAGCTGCGCTCCGCAGCCCAGACATCGAGGTCGGCCACGGCGTACATGACGCGCCGGCCGAACTTGCGGAACTTCGGCCCACCACCGATCACGCGCTGCTTTTCCAGCGTGCGCGGCGACAGGCGCAAGTAGTCGGCGGCCTCGTCGTTGGTCAGATAGCGCTGGGGCTGCGCGGGAGTAGTCGCGGGAGCGGCGGCGGGCCGCAAGGGAGCAGGACGCATGGTGTGAACCTCCATCGGTTGCAAAGCTCCGGCCGCACAGCGCAACCGGATGGAGGCAGTCTCAGAAAACGAAGCTCTCTTGCTCAGGGTCGTTTTGCGTCCCCTTCAGAACGACCCTTCTCAAGCGGTGGAAGTTGTGCTAATTGGCGATAGCCGCCGCGCATCAACGCATCGCCACGCCGCGCCAGGCGGCGCACCTTGGAGCGCAGGCCGCCGTCGCTGTACCAATCGGCCGCCGCGTCCTCGCCGAACAGTCCTTCGGCGATCACGCGCAAGGACGCGCCCGCCAGGGCCGCGTCGAGCGCCTGCAGGGTGTGCAGTTCCATCAGCGCGGCAGGTGTTGGCCTGGACCGGGCATCGACCAGTGCCGCGCCCAGCGCATGGCTGCGCGTAGGCGCAATGGTGCCGCCGCGATGGGCATAGGCCACGGCCATGCCGTCTTCCAGGCCAGGGGCCAGCGCGAATCGCAGGCAATGGCCAGGGCTGCCTGCGATCAGCACCAGCCCCTTGCCGTCATGAATCAGTTGCTTGTGGCCGGGGATGTGCCAGAACGCGAAGGCCACGGCGTCGGGCGGCGGGTCGGCATCCGGGTAAAGCTGCACCACGGCATCGTGGCCGGGAAGCCAGGCCGGATACTACTACAGCCATTCGACACTGAACTCCCTGTTTATGGAGAGCGGTGCTCCGGGAGGCGTGCCCGAAGGAAATTGCGAAACGAAGTGCGGCATTTGGCTTCGACGCTGCAACGATGATTCCACCGTCGATCCCATGCTAGTGCTCGGCCAGATCATCCAAAAGTTCATGGACCTGGAGCCCGACGACTGGAATCAGAAGATTGGCCCCGGACAAGAGCGCATCCGAACCAGCTTGGCCAAGAACCAGTTGAACTATCAGATGAACGGGCTCATCACTCTGGCAGGGGCGAGCCCGGCTGCAAAGTCACTCGCAGATTTTTTCAAGGCTGGCGACTTTTCGTCTATCGAAGCAGAGTTCGAACGCGCCATCTCGCAAGTTGATCGCGATCCGCACGCAGCGATCACGGCATCCAGTGCCATCATTGAGGCGCTGTGCAAGACCTACATCGAGACGCGTCAGTTGGACATGCCAACCGTTCAGACCATCGGGCTGCTTTGGAAAGTGGTGCAGCAGCACCTTGGCCTGAACATTGATCGCACCCTGCAAGATGATCAAAAAAGAATCTTGCAAGGCCTTGCGTCCATCGTCGATGGCATTGGCGCTTACCGGACCCACATTGGGTCGGCACATGGGCGCGGCATTGAGCCGCCTAAAATCGTGGTGTCAGAAGCGCGCTTGGCGGTTCATGCATCGCACACCATTGTGATTTTCGTAATGGAGCGCTGGCTTGGCACGATGCGGCGCGTTTGAACGACCTGCGGCCATTATTTCTAATGAGCCGGCAGGCCGGTGGTTCAGGCGTGCGACACGATGGGCTCGGCCGGTGCAACGGACAAGCGCATACCGACCGCATGCAGCACGGCCAGCAAGGTCTTGAGCGTCGGGTTGCCTGTCGGCGACAGCGCCCGGTAGAGCGCTTCACGGGTGATGCCTGCTTCCTGAGCAACCGTCGCCAGTCCGCCGTAGGCCTCGGCCACGTCGCGCAGCGCGAGCAGGCCGACCGCACGATGCTCCGGGTTGTCCAGCTCTTCCAGTGCAGATTTCAGGTATTCGACCGCAAAACCTCGATCGGCACGCAGCTCGGCAATGGTGGCCTCGCTATGGGAGACCGAGGCGGCATGTTTGCGATTGCTCATGTATTTCTCCGTTTCCAGTCCAGCCAGTATTCCTTGGCCCGTTGAATGTCCGCATCCTGCGAGCGCTTGTCGCCGCCACACAGCAGGATGACCAGCGCCGCACCGTGCCGGCCGATGTACACGCGGTAGCCGGGGCCGATGTCCTCGCGCAGTTCCAGGACACCTTCGCCGACCGGCTTGATGTCGCCAAAGATGCCCAGGGACACCCGCCGGAAACGGATTTCCAGCTTGGCCCGAGCCCGTGCGTCCCGCAGATCGGCCAACCAATCGGTCAGCGGCACCGCACCATCTACACGTTGGTATCGCCGGACTTTAATCATGGCGCGGCCTCCATTGTAACTTATAAATCACAAACATCAAGGTGGCCACCTTCATGATGCAAGCTCGGCCGACGCATCGGTCGCGCGCTTGCTGCCGGGCGGGACTGCGCGCGTGCCGTCCTTGCGATGCCGAAATGGCTTGTAGACCGCGACCGGGCTCTTGGGCTCCTGTGCGATCGGAGCTGGAGGCGGAACGTCGATGGCTGGCGACGGCCGGGTTTCGATCACGACTTTGCGCCGGCTCGCCACCAGCTCGGCAGCTGCGCGAACGGGATCATCCTCGGTGTGCACGTACCGCATGAACATCGTGACCGTCTTGTGCGCGGTCAGTGCCATGCCGACTTTCACGGGGACGCCTGAGTTGGCGATGTCCGTCGCCGCGCGATGGCGGATGCCGTGCGTTCCGACATGGGGAACGCCGGCGCGATTGAGGACGCGCCGCCATGCCTGATAGTAGGAATTCGCGGTCAGCGATTTCTTGTGATTGAAGATCGACGGGCAGACATAGGGAGAATTCTCGTAGCGCGCCGCGGTTGACAAGAGCCGGTGCGCTTCCTCGCTCATGGGCTTGGACATGTCCCCAGTCTTGCTGTCCGGCCAGACCACGCGCTTGTTGGGCAGGTCGATCCAGTCCCACTCCAGCAACAGGATCTCCGACATGCGGGCAGCGAACTCGAACTGCAGCCGGATCGCCAGTGTCAGCGTCGGGTGCTCCAGTCCTTCGGCGTCGGCCTTTTCGAGATAGGCGAACAACAGCGCCATCTGCGCGTCAGTGATCAGGCGCGTCTTACCTTTCTCGGGGTACTTCGGAACGTGCCGGCAGGGATTGGAGCCATCGGGCCGGTAGCCCCACAGTTCGGCGAGGTTGAACATCTTGCGAATGCAGCCGAGCACCCGATTGGCCTGGATGGGCGACTTCTCCTTGCGCTTCATCAGCGCGGTTACATCCAGGCGGGTGACGTCCGCCACTTTCATGTTGCCGAAGGCCGGAATGATCGAGCGGTCGATCTGATGCTGGTACGAACGTTGGGTGCTCGGCTTGTTGCGGGTCTTGGAGTAGTCCTCCATGAACCGGGTACACAGTTCGGCAACGGTCGGCGCCTTGCGCGCCTCCGCCTTCTGGCCGCCGGGGTCGCCGCCACGGCGAACTTCGGCCAGCCAGTTTTGCGCGAGCGTGCGGGCTTGCTCGACGGTCAGTTCACCGAACAGCCCAAGCGACGGCTTGCGGCGCTCGCCAGCGTTGGTGCGATACTGCACCATGAACACCTTCCGGCCTGTGGGGGTCACCTTGCACAGGAAGCCCGGAACCAGCGTGTCGCGCAGTTCCACGTCAGTGGATTGAGGCTGCGCCGTATCGACCGTCGTTTTCGTCAGTTTGATCTTCGCCATGATTGCTCCTTGGAATTGCCCGATTTCCAGGAGCCAGGCAGGAGCCAAGCGAAAGGGAACCGGGTCGATTTGCATCAAGCACCCGGGTATCATCAAGACAAGATGCCCCTATGAAAACCTGCCTCGGGGGGCTTGATCCAAGCCCGGAGTGCCTCGGTGCAGTACCGATTCTTCGGCTTGCAAACAGACAAAGGCATTGTGCTGGCCAGCACCCTTGTTGAAAACCTGCGGCGGCAGAGCATCATCCTACCCGCCATGAATGCCATCGAGCGCGCAAGCGCCGAGGCCATTACCCGTGCCAACCGGAGCATCCATGCGGCATTGGCCGATTCCTTGATACCTGTCCATCGCCAGCGCCTGGACGAACTGCTCAAGCGCAAGGATGGTAGCAAAATGACGTGGCTAGCGTGGCTGCGCCAATCGCCCGCCAAGCCGAACTCGCGCCACATGCTTGAACACATCGAACGCCTCAAAGCCTGGCAGGCGCTTGACCTACCTGCTGGCATCGAACGGCAGGTACACCAAAACCGCTTGCTCAAGATCGCCCGCGAGGGCGGCCAGATGACGCCCGCCGACCTGGCCAAGTTCGAGTCGCAGCGGCGTTACGCCACCTTGGTAGCACTGGCCATCGAGGGCATGGCCACCGTCACTGATGAAATCATCGACCTTCACGACCGCATCATCGGCAAGCTGTTCAATGCGGCCAAGAACAAGCATCAACAGCAGTTCCAGGCTTCCGGCAAGGCGATCAACGACAAGGTGCGGATGTATGGGCGCATCGGTCAGGCGCTGATTGAAGCCAAACAAAGCGGCGGCGATCCGTTCGCCGCCATCGAAGCGGTCATGCCGTGGGACACCTTCGCCGCCAGCGTCACCGAGGCGCAAACGCTGGCGCGGCCTGCCGATTTTGATTTCCTGCACCATATCGGCGAGAGTTACGCCACGCTGCGCCGCTATGCGCCGCAGTTCCTGGACGTGTGTCCGCGCCGATCCAAATTTGAGCCACCGTGCCGACTGAATATTGAGCCAGGGGTGGAAGCCGACTTTGAGAGGGTCGGCTGTGGATAAGTGTAGAGGTTCGGTTTTGGCTCCCTTGCGCGCCTGCTCTCGGGCCTTGATGCGCTTCTTGGCTGCGGCCGTGCTGCGACTGAATCGGATCGATTCGTTGCCGGTCTCCATGATGTGGCAGTGGTGCGTGAGTCGGTCCAGCAACGCGGTGGTCATCTTCGCGTCGCCGAACACGCTGGACCATTCTGCGAAGTCCAGGTTGCTCGTGATCATCACGCTGGTGTGCTCGTACAGCTTGCTCAGCAGGTGGAACAGCAGCGCCCCACCGGCCTGGCTGAACGGCAGGTAGCCCAGTTCATCGAGGATCACCAGATCCATGCGCAGCAGGCTGGTAGCGATGCGACCGGCCTTGCCTTGGGCCTTCTCCTGCTCCAGTGCGTTGACCAGATCGACGGTGGAATAGAAGCGCACCCGCTTGCCGTGCCGGGTGATGCCAGAGACGCCGATTGCTGTGGCCAGATGGGTCTTGCCTGTGCCCGGTCCGCCCACCAGCACCACGTTGTGCGCCTCGTCGGTGAAGGCCGTGGTGGCCAGAGTCTCCACCAGGTTGCGGTCCACCGGCGAGACCTCGAAGTCAAAGCCCGCCATGTCGCGGTGCACCGGGAACTTCGCCGCGTGCATCTGGTGGCTGACCGAGCGCATCGCGCGGTCCGTACCCTCGGCCTGCAACAGGTGCTCGATCAGCCAGCGCGAGGACTCGATGCCCACACCGCCTGCCTCGCCACCCCCTTGCTCGACCAGATCGGCCCACGCGCCGGCCATGCCGTGCAGGCGCAGTGCCTTGAGTTCGACCAGCACATCAGTCTTCATGGTCGGCTCCTTCGGTGATGGCACCCACGGTGTCCGAGCGCAGGCTGTCGTAGCGCGCCGTGTTCGCCAGCGGCGGCGTGGTCGCTCTCAGCAGCGTGGCCGCCGTGGGCGGCACCGGCTGCGCGTTGAGCCGGTTCAGCACGTTGACCACGTGCTCCACACTGACCTTGCCAGGCGGCCCACTCTCCAGCGCCAGCTCGATGGCCACCAGCACCGCGTCCAGACCGGCGCTGAGCACAATGGCCAACACCTGCGCCATCACCCGGTCGCCGCCCGGGTTGCGCAGCAGCCCACGGCGCAGCCGCTGCAGCGGCTCGGGCATGTCGGCAAAGGGCGCGCCGTTCCTCAGGGCACCGGGCTTTCTCTGCAGCAGCGGGATGTAGTGCTGCCAGTCGTACCGGGTCTCGCCCGCGTTGCTCAGCCGGTCGTGGCGGGCCACGATGGTGTCGTCGGCCACGATGGCGACGCTGCCCGGATACAACCGCGTACTGACCATCTGGCCCACCCGTTCGCACGGCACCGAATAGCGGTTGCGCGCCACCGACACCAGACAGGTGCTGGTGACCCGAGCGGGTTTCTCGACGTAGCCATCGAACGGCACGGGCATGGGCATGAGGTGCGCGCGCTCGTGTTCGAGCATCTCGGCCACGCTGAACTGGGTGTGCTCGGGGTGGCTCACCTCGTCCCACAACGCGCGGCAGCGCTGGGCCAGCCAGGCGTTGAGTTCGGTAAAGCTGCCGAACTTGATCTTGGCCGCGTCGATCCAGATGCGCCGGCGGCTGTCTTGCACGTTCTTCTCCACCACCCCTTTCTCCCAGCCGCTGGCCACGTTGCAGAAGTCCGGGTCGTACAGGTAATGCGCGCACATGGTGGCAAAGCGCTCGTTGACGATGCGCCCCTTGCCCTTCTTGACCTTGTCTACCGCAGTCTTCATGTTGTCATAGATGCCCCGGCGCGCCACGCCACCCAGCGCGGCGAAGCTGCGGGTGTGGGCATCGAACAGCATCTCGTGGCCCTGGCTGGGGTAGGCCACCAGCCAGAAAGCCCGACTGGCGCACAGCTTCATGTGTGAGACCTGCACCCGGTAGTAGATGCCGCCGATCACCATGCCTTCCTCGCTCCAGTCGAACTGGAAAGCCTCGCCCAGCTCGAAGGCCAACGGCACGAAGGCGTTGCCCGCAGACCCCTGGCCTTCGCCCTGGCGCCATGCCCGGATGAAGTCGGTCACCCGCGTGTAACCACCCTCATAGCCCGCACGCCTGATCTCGGCGTACAGCGCCTTGGCTGTGCGCCGCTCGTGTTTGGGCCGACGTGCATCAGCCTTCAAGGCCTGCCTGAGCACGTCATGGAACGCCGTGAGTTTGTTGGGCTGCTCGCCGCGCCGGTACTTCGGTGGACCGTCCACTTCCCCGTGCAGCCACTTCGCAACCGTGTTGCGCGAGAGCCCTGTCATGCGCGATATCTCGCGCTCCGATTTGTTCTTCCGGGCATGCAAATGCCGGATCCTGCCAATCATGTCCATGGTGATCACTCCTTGTCCTCTGCTGCACAAAAAAACAGCAGAGTAGGTTGTTCACCTGGCTCAGTTTTGGGTCGGCACTACCCTCAAAAGTGGCTCAGTTTTCGGTCGGCGCCAACACAGGCCGACTTCATTGAGCACTCGGTGCGTAACGTGCAAGAGGCCTTGCGCGACGGCGCCATTCTGGTGGCGGTGGTGCTGTTCCTGTTCTTGCTGAATGTGCGCACCACGCTGATTTCGCTCACCGCCATCCCGGTCTCGCTGCTGGCAACGGCCCTGGTGTTTCACTACTTCGGCCTGTCCATCAACACCATGACACTGGGGGGCCTGGCGATTGCGATTGGCGAGCTGGTGGACGACGCTGTGGTGGGGGTGGAAAACGTCCTGCGGCGGCTTAAGCTCAACAGTGCCTTGGCAGTCCCGCGTCCGGTGGCCGAAGTCATCGCCAGCGCAACGCTCGAAGTGCGTTCCGCCATCGTGTACGCCACCATCATCATCGTGCTGGTGTTTGTGCCGCTGTTCGTATTGCCCGGCATTGAGGGGCGGCTTTTTTCGCCACTGGGCGTGGCGTACATCGTGTCCATTTTGGCTAGCATGATTGTTTCCGTCACGCTGACTCCGGTGATGGCGTACTACCTGCTGCCGCGCATGAAGCAGATGGGCCATGGCGACAGCTGGCTGGTTTCGCATCTCAAACGCTGGGACGCCAAACTGTTGCACTGGTCGTTTGGCCACGTCGGTGGCCTGCTGCTGGCGGCCGTCCTGGCGGTGGGAATGGCCGCGGCGACCATCCCGTTTTTCCCACGTTCCTTTTTGCCCGATTTCAACGAGGGCACGCTGACGGTGAACGTCGTGCTCAACCCCGGCACATCGCTGGCCGAATCCAATCGCATTGGTGTACTTGCCGAGCAGATCGTCGCCAGCGTTCCGGAGGTGACCCAAGTTGGGCGGCGCACCGGTCGCGCCGAGCTCGACGAGCACGCCGAGGGGGTGCACTACACCGAAATGGACGTGGACCTGAAGGCCTCAGAGCGCAGCCGCACGGCCATCATCCAGGACATCCGCACGCGCCTGGGCGTGTTGCCCGCCGCCAGCAACGTCGGCCAACCCATTTCGCACCGGCTTGACCACCTGCTCTCAGGCGTGCGGGCGCAGATTGCGCTCAAGGTCTATGGCGACGACCTGGACACCTTGCGTGCGTTGGCCGCCGACCTTCGCACCCGCTTGGCGCAGGTCCACGGCTTGACCGACCTTCAAATCGAAAAGCAGGTGCTGATTCCACAGATCAAGATTCATGTGGACTACGACAAGCTGGGCCGCTATGGGGTCGCCCCCGGCACCTTGCTTCGTTCGCTGGAGCAAATGGTCGAGGGCGAGCGCGTCACGCAGATTGTGGAAGGGAACCGACGCTTTGATCTGGTCGTGCGCTTGCCCGAGAAAGACCGTGGTCTGCATGCGCTGCAGAGCCTGATGATTGAGACGCCTACCGGTGCCGTGCCGCTTTCCAACATGGCGACGATCGAGGACGGCGACGGACCTAACCAGGTGAGCCGCGAGAACTCTCGCCGGCGCATCGTGCTATCGGCCAACACCGATGGCAGCGACATGGCAAAGGTGGTGGCGGATATTCGCGCGGAGCTTGCCGCCAAAGCGCTTCCCGAAGGCTATTCGGTCTCGCTGGAAGGGCAGTTCCAGGCGCAAGAACAAGCCTCCCGCCTCATCGCAATGCTGGCGATGCTGTCGCTCACGATGATTTTCCTGGTGCTCTACAGCCGCTACCGCTCGACCGCGCTGACCCTCATCATCATGGGGAACATTCCCCTTGCGCTGGTGGGAAGTGTCATCGCGCTGTGGATATCGGGGCAGCCGCTATCGGTCGCGGCTCTGGTGGGCTTCATCACCCTCACCGGCATCGCCACCCGCAACGGTATTCTGAAAATCAGCCACTACATCAATTTGTGCGCATTTGAGGGCGAGCGGTTTGGTCGCGCGCTCATCGTGCGCGGTTCGCTGGAGCGGCTTACGCCGGTGTTGATGACCGCCTTGGTCGCCGCTTTTGCGTTGGTGCCTTTGCTGGTGTCGGCTGATGCGCCTGGCAAAGAAATTTTGCATCCCGTCGCCGTGGTCATTTTTGGCGGACTGGTCAGCTCGACCTTGCTCGACACATTCCTGACCCCGCTGATGTTCTGGCGCTGGGGCGAAAAGCCCTTGGCGCGCCTGCTGGCCGCCAAGGTTGGTGAAGAGCAGCCCGAAGCCTTCTGATTAACCCACCGCCCGGTGTCAACGTGCGCCGGGCATCCTGACTGAAAGAGCGACATCATGAAAAAAGTCTTTTCCATCACGGCCTTGGTGCTTGGTGGCTTGTTGGCAGCCGGCAGTGCGCTGGCGCACGACGATGCCTACCTCGATACGCAAAAGGCCCCGCATGGGGGCCAGCTGCGCATGGCAGGCGTGTACCACTTTGAGCTGGTGGTGGACCGCACGAGTCCAGACGCCAAGGAGAAACCCGTCGCCGTGTACTTGACAGACCACGCTGGACAGAAGATTCCCGCAATCGGTGCCACGGGCAGCGCAACCTTGCTGTCTGGAAAAACGCGCACCGTCGTCACGCTCACGCCCGATGGTGACAACCTCCTCAAAGGCGTGGGCAAATACGCGTCCACGCCCGACCTCAAAGCCATCGTGTCTATCACGCCGGCTGGTCAAGCGGCGGCACAGGCTCGCTTTACGCCCCTGAGCGGGGCTGGCGAGGCGCAAAGCGGCGGCGCCAAGTGAACTGCGGTGGGTTAGCACAAAGCGGGAAAGCGCCTGCAGTGCGCCGTTCTATCCAGCGCGGCTTCTACCGCCGCATGTCGCAACGAAGTCGCGGATCCAGATTACAGAAATGTAATGTTTTGGTCATGCCCGCATAGGGGCGGCAAGAATATCATGGTCGCTTGTTCTGCTACTTCAGACGGAGACCTGATCTTTTATGCTTTTTCCTCCTTTTCCCCCTTCAAAGTCGGCTTTTTCTTCTCGTCGCCGCTTCGTGCAGGGGCTCGCCGCAGGCGGCGTTCTCGCCAGTGCTTCCCCATGGTTGCAAGCGGCCCAATTGCTCGGTCAAAGGCGTGCCGCGCCCGGAACCCCCGAGTTGAGGGGCACGGAATTTACTTTGGAGGTCGCTGAACTACCGGTAAATTTCACGGGCAAGGCGAGAGTGGCAACCGCAATCAATGGCTCCATTCCAGCACCCACGTTGCGCTGGCGTGAAGGCGACACAGTCACGATACGCGTCACCAATCGTTTGCGAGAAGCCACCTCCATCCACTGGCACGGCATGATCTTGCCATTCCAAATGGACGGCGTCCCTGGCATCAGTTTTGCCGGGATCCCGCCCGGGGAGACCTTCACCTACCGCTTCAAGGTCGAACAAAGCGGGACCTTTTGGTACCACTCCCACTCCGGCATGCAAGAGCAAACTGGCATGTACGGCGCCATCGTCATCGAGCCGAGAGATGGCGAGACCATTCGTGCGGATCGCGATCACGTGGTGCAACTGTCGGATTGGACAGACGAGGACCCGATGCGCGTTTTCGCCAAGCTCAAAACGCAGAGCGACTACTACAACTTCAACCAGCCAACTGCGCCTGACTTCTTCCGCGATGTGTCGCGTGATGGAGCCAAGGCTGCATTGGCCAAGCGCAAGATGTGGAACGAGATGCGCATGAGCCCGACCGACCTGTCGGACTTGTCGTCGGACACGCTCACCTATCTCATGAATGGCACAACCCCCGCCGGGAACTGGAATGGCGCGTACCGTCCGGGTGAAAGGGTCAGGCTGCGTTTCATTAACGGTGCGGCCAATACGTTTTACGACGTCCGCATTCCGGGCTTGAAGTTGACAGTTGTGCAGTCAGACGGGGTGAATGTGGAGCCCGTGACGGTCGACGAGTTTCGCTTTGGCCCCGGCGAAACGTACGACGTCATCGTGCAACCTAAGGACGATGCATACACCGTGTTTGCGCAATCCATGGAACGCACAGGCTATGCACGTGGCACGCTGTCGGTGCGAACCGGGCTAGAGGCCCCCGTGCCGCGCGTAGATCCAGTGGTCGCGCTCTCAATGGCCGACATGATGGGCTCCATGGGCTCCATGGGTGGAATGCCCGGAATGGACCACGGCGCGACCAGCGGGATGGCGGGCATGGGCCATGGTGCGATGGCTGGTATGAAGGCCATGGACCACAGCGCCATGAAAGGCATGGATCACGGCAGCATGAAAGGCATGGACCACAGCGCTATGTCGGGCATGGGCATGAGCAAAGGGTCTGTGCCGCCCAGTCAAACGGTTCGGCACGCCCGCACTGAATATGGTGCCAGCACCGATATGCGCGTGGATATGCCGCGTACCAACCTCGACGATCCAGGAGTCGGGTTGCGCAACAACGGTCGCCGCGTGCTCACGCTGGCAGATCTGCACACCGTAGGGGGACCGCTTGACCCCCGTGGTGCCGAGCGCGAGATCGAGCTGCACTTGACCGGCAACATGGAGCGCTACACCTGGTCGCTAGACGGGCTGGAATTTGGCCAGTCAACGCCCGTCCATATGAGCTACGGCGAGCGCGTGCGGGTCATCCTGCACAACGACACGATGATGACCCACCCCATGCACCTGCACGGCGTTTGGAGTGAGCTAGAGACTCCAGACGGCAGTTTCCAGGCGCGCCGCCACACCATCCCTGTGCAGCCAGCGCAGCGCATCAGCTTCCTAGTTACCGCCGACGCACTGGGCCGGTGGGCATGGCACTGCCATCTAGCTTTCCATATGGACGCAGGCATGTTCCGCGAGGTGGTGATTTCGTGAAACACCTAGACATATCAGGGCAAACAACAATGAAAAAACTGCGAAACCACGCACTTGTGGCAACGGCATTTCTATTTACCGGCGCCTCAGCCATGGCGGCGTCCGAAATGCCCCAATCCCCGAAACAGATGGCTCATTCCATGAGCACATCCGGTGCCAAAGAGGCAAAAAGCCCAGAGATGGATCACGGCTCAATGGATATGCAGATGCAAGGAGGTTCAGCACCGTCCGATGCGCGCGACCCCCATGCGTACTCTGGAGGCTTCACCCTGCAGACTGGGCCCTATGCGGTGAATGGAGATCAGAGACTGCGCCTGGCTGACGAAACGTCCTTTGGATCGGTGTTGTTCGATAGTTTGGAAGCCGTACGAAGCGATGGAAAAACTTCAGGCTCGTACGACATCCTGGGTCGCTTCGGCCGTGACTACAACAAGTTTGTTCTTAAAGCCGAAGGCGAAGTTGCTAACGGGAAACTGCAAGAAGCCCGCACCGAGGCACTGTGGAGCCATGGCGTCGCTACGTTCTGGGATGCCCAGCTTGGTTTGCGTCATGACAGTGGCATCGGCCCCAATCGTTCTTGGCTGGCCATGGGCATACAAGGGCTTGCCCCTTACTGGTTTGAAGTAGACGCTGCAGCGTATGTTGGATCCGGCGGCCGCACCGCCTTGCGCCTTAGTGCGGACTACGAGTTATTGCTGACCCAGCGTCTGATCGTGCAACCACGCATCGAAGCCAACTTTTACGGCAAGAGCGATGTGGCCCGAGATATCGGCAAAGGTTTGTCGAACGTCACCACCGGCATCCGCGTCCGTTATGAGTTCACGCGCCAGTTCGCCCCGTATGTCGGCGTGGAATGGGCCAATCGGTTTGGTCAAACCGCCGATCTTGCCCGCGCTGCAGGCGAACAAACACGAAACACTCGTTACGTCGCTGGCGTGCGGTTCTGGTTTTAGGTCCGACAAGCCATACAACCGCCAACACCTGCTTGGCAGACCTTTAAATCTTTAACTTGGAATTTCTAAATGAATAAATTTGCCTGTACCTTGGCCCTCGCAGCGCTACCGGCTTTCGCATTCGCCACTGGCGACCACGGCTCGCATACCGATGCGAAGGCTGGCACTGCGCCATCGGCTGGCCATGCCATGGCTGGTATGCAGGAGATGCACAACGACACGCATGCATCACTGGCAGGCATGGCGGGGGATGCTGCCAAGGTTAGTCGGACGATTGCAGTTGAGATGGACGACACGATGCGTTTCACGCCAGGCGACGTGAGTGTCAAAGCCGGTGAGACCGTGCGCTTCTTCATTGTCAACAAGGGCAAGGTGCCGCATGAGATGGTGATTGGCACGCCCGAAGAGATTGCCGAGCACGCCGAAATGATGAAAAAAATGCCGGGCATGGCGCACAAAGAGGCGAACCAGATCACTCTGGCTCCGGGACAACGCGGCGGCATTGTCTGGCAATTTGGAAAGGCCGGAACGGTGACCTATGCCTGCCTGGTGCCGGGCCACAAGGAGGCCGGCATGGTCGGAACGGTGGAGGTCCATTGACCCCCCCCTCCAGTTTCGATCCGAAGCAAATCAACCCATTCATTGAATCGACTCTGTACCTAAGTACGGAGCAAAAGTCCGCGCATTTAGCCGGAGTCTGGACAACTCCTACCGTGTCCCAACCGATGCATTTCCTACCGTCGATCCCCATCACCAGGAGCTTCAAATGAACTTCGTTCGCACAATCTCAATTTTCTCCGCTGTTGCCGCCATCACGATGACCACGCCCGCGTGGGCTGCCAACGACGAGCAGCACGACAGCCACCACCCCACATCGGCAGCGAGTGAGCAAATCACGCAGGCCAGTCCCAGTACGCCGGGCATTGGCAAAGGAATGGGGGGGATGGCACCAATGCAGGGCGGTGCCGATCAGATGAAAGCCATGCAGCAGATGCACGACCAGATGATGGCCGCCAAAACGCCAGAAGAGCGCAATGCCTTGATGGCCGAACACATGAAGCTCATGCAGAGCGGCATGAACATGATGGGCGGCATGGGCGGCATGGGCGGCATGGGTGCAGGTGCCGCGAACGGCAAGCCGGCCGACATGGCTGCGCGCCAGGGCATGCTTGAGCAGCGCATGGACATGATGCAGTCCATGATGCAGATGATGATGGACCGCATGCCGTCGACCCCGGCAGCGAAGTAAAGGGCTGACCATGCAAGCCTCACTCAACACCGAGTCACAGTCGTCGGCAGTCGCCTACGGCTTTCATTGCGCAATCAACGACAAGGATTTTGCGGCAGCCGTTGTACGCGTCACCGAAGCGCTGAAGACCGAAGGTTTTGGCATCCTGACCGAGATTGATGTGCAAGCCACGATGAAGGCCAAGCTTGGCATCGAGGGGCGGCCGTACCGCATCCTCGGCGCTTGCAACCCACCACTGGCGCACCGCGCGCTGGAAGCCGAACCTGATATTGGCCTGCTGCTGCCGTGCAACGTCGTCGTTCGTGAAATGGCCGACGACAGCCTGGTCGTCGGCTTTATGGACCCGGTGGCCGTGCTGCAGATGACCAGCAATCCCGAAGTCGCCAAAGTCGCCCATGAGGTGCACGAGCGACTGCAGCGCGTCAAAGCCCTGTTGACCGCGCCTGTGACGACCGCCAACTGAGGCCCAAGGAGGTGCACATGTTTTACGACGGCACCCACATGGGAGGCATGCATTGGCTTTGGTGGCTCTTCTGGATCGCGCTGATCGGGGTCATCGTGTTCTCCGGGTGGGGGCGGCAAGACGACCGGCGCCGTAGCCGGCCCGAGTCGCCGCACGAGGTGCTGAAGCGGCGCCTGGCCAACGGCGATATCTCGGCTGAAGGGTACGAGCAACGCAAGCTGCTGCTCGATCGCGATGCCGATTCAAAGGCCTGAGTACGGCGCCACATAGGCCTTGACATTTACATGATGTCAAGGCCTATCTTAAAAGCCATAGACCGACGCCAATCGTTTCGGCTGTCGAGGAAGGAACTAACTATATGCACAGCACCCACCACGAGCACCTTGGCAACACGCAAGGTTTGTCCGACAGGAATTCGGAAGACCGCTTGCGGGGCACGCACCGGAGTGTGCGGAACAAAGGCATTGCACTCGGCCGGCCCTTCAAGCTTGCACTGGTCATGGTCGCCTTGGTTGGCGGTTTCTACCTCCTACGCGAGCACTGGAGCCATGTCGCCGGCAACTGGATTTACCTGCTGCTGCTGGCGTGTCCGCTGATGCATTTGTTCCACGGTCACGGCGGGCACGGTGGCCGCGCCTCGCCGCCCAGCGATCTCACGAATAAGAAGGAATAGCGCCATGAACACGCTCACAAGCCACGCCCACGAGGGGCACACGCACCATAGCCCGCTATCGGCATCGACTCCAGCAGGCCTGAAAGACCCAGTGTGCGGCATGACCGTGACCGAACAGTCGGAGCATCACATCGAGTACGAAGGGCGGCCCTTTTACTTCTGCAGCGCCAAATGCCAAGGCAAATTCTCGGCGAACCCGCCGCAGTACCTCGCCACGGCTGCGCCGGTGGACACCGCCCCAGCGGTCGCTGGGACGATCTACACCTGCCCGATGCACCCGGAGATTCGGCAGGACCATCCCGGCAATTGCCCTATATGCGGCATGACGCTGGAGCCGCTGATGCCCACTCTGGACGATGACGAAAACCCGGAACTGGCAGACTTCACGCGGCGCTTCTGGTGGACGCTGCCGTTTACGGTGGTGGTGACTTTTCTGGCCATGGGCGGGCACCGGCTCGGTTTGTTCCCCTCAGGCACACAGCCCTGGATTGAACTGGTGCTGACGTTGCCGGTGGCATTGTGGGCAGGCTGGCCGTTCTACGTGCGAGGCGTGCAGTCGGTGATCAACCGCAGTCCCAACATGTGGACCCTGATCGGGCTTGGCACCAGCGTTGCCTTCGTCTACAGCGTGGTGGCGACCATCGCACCGCACATCTTTCCGGCGACCTTCGTCACCGATGGCAGTGTGGCGGTGTATTTCGAGGCTGCTGCCGTCATCATTTCACTGACCTTGTTTGGCCAGATCCTGGAGCTCAAAGCTCGCTCACAAACTTCAGCCGCTATCAAGTCGCTGTTGGGCCTGGCACCCAAGACTGCACGACGCATCGCTGCTGACGGTACCGAGGAAGACATTCCGCTCGCCAACGTTCATGTCGGTGATCTGCTGCGTGTGCGACCTGGCGAGAAGGTGCCGGTGGACGGCATCGTGGTCGAAGGTAGCAGTGCCCTTGACGAATCGATGCTGACCGGTGAGCCCATGCCGGTAACTAAACGGGCGGGCGACAAGCTAATCGGGGCAACGATGAACACCAGCGGCGCACTGGTGATGCGCTCCGAACACGTCGGCTCGGCGACCGTGCTGTCGCAAATCGTCCAGATGGTGGCGCAGGCGCAGCGGTCGCGCGCGCCGATGCAGCGCATGGCCGACGTGGTCGCTGGCTACTTCGTTATGGTTGTCGTCGCCATCGCTGTGTTGACTTTCTTTGCTTGGGGTCTCTTCGGGCCTGAGCAGGGCTGGGTCTACGGTTTGATCAATGCAGTGGCGGTGCTGATCATCGCCTGCCCCTGCGCGCTCGGTCTTGCCACGCCCATGTCCATCATGGTTGCCACCGGCAAGGGTGCGACGAGTGGGGTGCTGTTCCGCGACGCCGCGGCGATCGAGAATTTGCGAAAAATCGATACGCTTATTGTGGACAAGACCGGTACGCTGACCGAAGGGCGTCCGACCTATGAGCGCGCCGTGGCCGCGCAGGGGTACGAGGAGAACGAGGTCCTGCGCCTGGCGGCCAGCCTTGATCAAGGCAGCGAACATCCGCTGGCTGCAGCCATCGTCGCCGCGGCGCGAGACCAAGGCTTGACGCTGGCCAAGCCCGATCAGTTTGATTCCGAATCTGGTATCGGTGTGCGCGGCACGGTTGAAGGCAAGGCGCTGGCATTGGGCAACACCGCACTGATGGATCAACTCGGCGTGAAGGTGGATGCACTCACGGCGCAAGCCGAAGAGTTGCGCAGTCAGGGTGCGAGCGTGATGCATCTCGCGGTGGACGGTGCACTTGCCGGACTGTTGGCGGTGTCAGACCCGATCAAGGCGACGACACTCGACGCCCTGGACGCGCTGCGCAAATCGGGGCTGCGCATCGTGATGGCCACCGGCGATGGTTTGACGACGGCGCTCGCCGTGGGCAAGCGCTTGGGCATCGACGAAGTGCATGGCGAGGTCAAACCAGCAGACAAATTGGCGCTCGTCGAAAACCTGCAGAAGGAAGGTCGTGTCGTCGCGATGGCTGGCGACGGTATCAACGACGCACCGGCGCTGGCACGTGCCGACGTTGGCATCGCGATGGGCACAGGAACCGATGTGGCAATGAACAGCGCACAACTGACGCTGGTCAAGGGTGATCTGCGTGGCATCGCTGCAGCGCGAGCGTTGTCGGTCGCCACGGTGGCGAATATGAAGCAAAACCTGGGCTTTGCGTTCGTCTACAACGCGCTTGGTGTGCCGCTGGCGGCCGGCGTTTTGTTCCCATTGACGGGCTGGTTGTTGTCGCCGCTGATTGCCGCGCTGGCCATGAGCCTGAGCTCGTTTTCGGTCATCACGAACGCACTGCGCTTGCGCAGCACGAAGGTGGATAAGTTTTGAGAAGCAACTGCGGAGCTCATTTCATAAATACCCAACCCAAAGCAGTTCATGTGCTTCGACCGTTCGATCAAGTCGGAAATCGCCGTGATGGTCGGAATCTGCACTCACCTTGTCTGCCTCCCAAATTGAAACGGAGAACATCATGAAGCATGCTGCACAACAAACGAGCGCCCGCGCGCTTGACGCGAAAACGCGAGTTCCCAAAGCGGATGTCCAGCCTGCCCAAGGCCTAAATGTCGTGGTCAAGGGGAGGGCCGCGGTGAAACACGCGAAATCGATAGCTTCGCCCGATAAGCCGAAGGTCAATGCATCGGATAACGCGAATGCACCCTCGGCACAAGAACTCATGGAGTACCAGCGTGACTTCTTCGAGCGCTCAATCCTGTTCTGGGACACGTTGCGCAAGCGCGCCAACAACATGCTCGAACACGAGCGCGCGGGCATGCCGCCGCTGCTCGACTTCAAATATGAAACGCTGCTCGACGCACGCGAATTTGAACGCCCGGCCAACTATGCACTGCTGCGCATCACGCAGGTCGGTGAAGACTGCTGGGACGACTGCGTCGACCTCGACAAGCCGCCCGTGATCGTGGTCGATCCGCGCGCCGGCCACGGCCCCGGCATCGGCGGCTTCAAACACGACTCCGAAGTCGGCATGGCTATGCACGAAGGCCATCCGGTCTACTTCGTTATTTTCTTTCCCGAACCGGCACCGGGTCAGACGCTGGCGGATGTGCTGCATGCGCTGCGACGTTTCGTCGAAGACGTGGCGCAGCGCCACCCGGGAAAGCCCCCTGTGCTCTATGGCAACTGCCAGGCCGGCTGGGCAGTGACACTGCTGGCTGCAGACTGCGAGGGGTTGACCGGACCGGTGGTGCTGAACGGCTCGCCCTTGTCGTACTGGGCTGGTGAATCTGGCGTCAACCCCATGCGATTGTCCGGAGGCCTGCTAGGCGGCGCTTGGTTGGCGCACTTGACAGCTGACCTTGGCAACGGACGCTTCGACGGCGCCTGGCTCGCGCAGAATTTCGAAAACCTCAAGCCCGAAAAAGCGATCTGGGAGAAATACGCCTCCCTCTTCACCAATGTCGATAGCGAGCAAGACCGCTTCCTGGAGTTCGAGCGTTGGTGGGGGGGCTTCTACTTTCTTAGCCGCGAGGAGATCCTCGCCATTGTTGAGAATTTGTTCATCGGTAACCAAATTGAGCAAGGCCTGTTCCAGATCTGTCAGGGATGCACAGCAGACTTGCGGCGTATCAGCAGCCCCCTCGTCATCTTCGCCTCCTATGGCGACAACATCACGCCGCCGCAGCAAGCACTTGGCTGGATCCCGGCGGTCTACGCCAACACTGCAGACCTGAAGAGAGCAGGGCAGCGCATCGTCTATCTGACCAACCCGCATGTCGGCCATCTGGGAATTTTTGTCTCTGCCAGTGTGGCACGCCTTGAACATCGGGCCATCCTGGAGAGCCTGGCGGACATCGAGGCGCTTGCGCCAGGTCTCTACGAGATGAAGATCGAGAACCCGTCTGGCGACCCTGACTGCCATAAACCCGCGTTCGGCGTTCGATTCGAACCACGCCGCGTGGAAGACCTCGTGCATGAAATGCCCAGTGCTGCCTTTGACCGGGTAGAAAAGGTATCGCGGTTAAACGAGACGATGTACCGGACGTTCTTGAGTCCCTGGGTGAAGGCTGTGGCGACACCATGGTCGGCAGAGATACTGAAATGGCTGCACCCAATGCGCAGCAGCCGGTACCTTCTCTCAGAAGCGTTCAATCCATGGATGCGCGGTGTTGCGGCGCTCGCTGAGCCGTTGGCAGCGAATCGGCACCCGCTTGCGCATGACAACCCGCTCATCGAACGTGAGCGTGAAGCCATCGGGAAAATCACGCAGGCACTGGAAAGGGCTCGCGAAACCCGAGATGCCACCTCTGAGCACGCGTTCAAGCTGATGTTTGAACAACCCGAAATGCTCGCAGAACTCTTGCTTAGGATGCGAGCCGCCGCAAGCGGAACGCGTCCCTCTGTAGGCAAATGAAGATTGATGCCTCCACATGGTGACTTCCACATCTGCGCCAGCTTCCGCCGAGACGCTCGACCTGAGAGGTCGCAAGGGCCTTGTTGTCGGCATTGCGAACGAGCACAGCTTGGCATGGTCAAGCGCGCAACACTTCCGAAATGCAGGGGCCGAGCTCGCGCTTACTTACCTCAACGAAAAAGCCAAACCTTTTGTCGAGCCGCTCGCCAATGAGTTGGCTGCTCCGATATTCCTGCCCTGTGACGTCTTGTCTCCCGGACAGCTCGAAGCTGTTTTCGAGTCCATTAGGACCCAATGGGGCCGTCTTGACTTCGTTTTTCACGCCATCGCTTGGGCACGCAAGGAGGACCTACACGGGCGACTGACCGATTGTTCTGCCGAGGGCTTTGCTGAGGCAATGCTTGTGTCATGTCACTCATTCATCCGCGTGGCCAAGCTGGCCGAGTCGTTGATGGACCGCGGCGGCAGCCTCACTACGCTGAGCTTCTTCGGTGCTGAGAGGGTCGTCGACCACTACAACGTGATGGGGCCGGTCAAGGCCGCCCTGGAAAGCTCGGTGCGCTACCTGGCCCATGAGCTCGGAGGCAGCAATATCCGCGTGAATGCCATTTCTGCAGGTGCGGTCCAGACGCGAGCTGCCTCGGGAATCAAGCACTTTGACGACTTGCTCAACGAGTCTATGCGGATGGCGCCGCTGCGACGCACAGTTGACGCCTGCGAAGTAGGTCGTGCAGCGCTGCTCCTTGCGAGCGATTACGCATCTGGCATCACCGGTGAAGTGCTGCACGTCGATGCCGGATCTCATGTTTCCGGAATGATCTTCCCTGAATAACAATAAATTCGGAGTGCCAAAATTACTGAAGTGTAATTTTTTTGACATCTGAATGTTGGCGGTTTGAATTTACATTAGTCTCAGTGATTCGATTCGACATCACCCGCTACTTTCAATTGAATGTATGCGTCAATAAAACTCGATAAAGGATTTCAAATGACTATTCGTAAACTTGCCATCGCTACTCTACTTGCAGGTGCATCCGTGACTGCAGCCTTTGCCTCTCAACCTCTCCACTGGGTAGGGGGAGAGATTGGTTTTGTTGAACATAATACGCCCAGCACCGTCACGCGTGAACAAGTCATGCAGGATTATCAGTTGTCTCGCCAGAGCAAATTTGATAGCTCTGGCGAAATGCAATTGGGCGGAGACGGTGGCTATGTTGAGCCACAACATTCCTACGCGGTTGGCGGTGGGAAAATACGTCACACCGACAAAATTGCCCACAACACGGTGAAACCGGATTATCAGCACTCCGCTGCTGAACACGCGTATTTCTCGAAAACCTACGTGAACTGAATGCGATAGCTGATTTGAGGGGAAGAAGGTATTTATTTGGTTAAGGTTCAACCCCTCAGCTATCTAGATTTAAGCGCAGTAAATTTCGACTGACCAATATAATCTAAAAAGAAAGAACGATATGAACTTCAGCACTTCGTCATTCAGGAAGGGGCTGCTCTTCGTTCTAGTGGCCGCCCTCGCTGGCGGCGCAGCACTTTTTTGGATGCAGACCCAACGGCATTCACAAGCCGCGTCAACCACCACAACCCAGGCCGTTAAAGTGCCTGAATATTCAACGATGGGACGGGCCGGGCTCGTCGCGTTTGAGGCGACTTGCGCACGTTGTCACGGCAGTAACGGCACTGGCACGGACAAAGGGCCACCGCTGCTCCACGAAATTTACAACCCTGGCCATCACCCCGATGGAGCTTTTGTTTCGGCGGTTCGCCAAGGCGTCCGCCGCCACCATTGGAACTTCGGCGACATGCCCTCGCAACCTCAAGTTAGCGACCGTGAAATTGCCGAAATCGTGCGCTACGTGCGTGAGCTGCAGGTCGCCAATGGAATTGTGTATCGTGAACACCGAATGTAGAAGATAGGCCTCCACTCTGAAACATGCCGGCCAACACTGGACCAAGTCCTACAGTCGCCCAACGCTTGTAGCAGTAACGTCAAAAGCGGTCGGTTGGCGCGCAACACTGCATCAAAATTGGAGATAGCATGAATGATCAAGGAAGCCATAAAGCGAGCTACTTGCGCTTCTGGGCCATGGTCACCGCCTCTACCGTTATCGGTTTTGGTGCTATGTACCTGAACACTTACGAAATCGATCACGTCTTTTTTAGTTGGACGAGATTCTTCATGGCGATGATCATGGGGGGCATCATGACGGCTGTGATGATGCTGTTCATGTGGAAAATGTATCCGAATCGGGGTGCGAACATGGGCGTGTTGTTCCTTGCTGCGGTCTTATTCCTTGCGGGGCTCGGATTGGTGAGAAGCCAAGCCACCATCGGCGACGTCGCATATATGCGCGCCATGATTCCGCACCACTCAATCGCCATCCTGACCAGCACTCGGGCAAATATTCAAGACGAGCGAGTGCGGAAATTGGCAGACGGGATCATAAAAGCACAAGAGGAAGAGATCAAAGAAATGAAGGCGCTAATAGCTGATCTTTCGAAATGACCCATTTCTCCGAAGTGATGCACCCGAGAAGCGGCAAGCCTTCGGCACGCGATCCAGGCAGGCGCTCGCCGAGCTGGTGTTTCGCCAGTCGGTCCGTGTGGCCGAGACGGGGCGTGATCGTTATGGCCGAGTCATCGGCACTGTCTATCTCGGGAACGTGGACGTGAACGCTCAAATGGTGCGCGAAGGCATGGCTTGGGTCTATCGCCAGTATGCGAAAGACCGTGGGCTCTACGAATTGGAAAGGCAGGCCCAGGCCAGCAGGCGCGGCTTATGGGTTGATCCTGAGCCTGTGCCACCATGGGAGTACCGACGCGACAAACGTGAGCGTTCGTTGGCTGCAAAAAACCAGGCTCAATGAACGAATCGGAGGCAAGTTCAGCCGGGCTGTGCTGGCCCGGCATCGAACAACTCGACGGGGGCGAGCTGCAGCAACCGACTTGCTTCCTCCACGGTTCCCGCCAACCAAGTGTCCACATCCCCCGCTTCAATCGGAATCACGCTGCGCTTGTCCTGAGCGTCTTCTGGCGCCTTCGGGTCGGGCTTGTGCATGCGCTTCATAAGCGGGTGCATATCCGCGTTGATGGTCAGCATGGTTTCTCAACAGCAGTAACTGTTACCGGCACTTATCACCAGCGCGCTGCGACCACCAATTCGCAAACGCAAGAAGGTCGGCGTGATGCGAATCCGTGTGTACCAACAGGTCGCCCGCGTTGGGCGACCCGGTAATCCCACGCAAAATCAATGCGCGATGGATCGCGGCATCGACGCCCACGAAGTACGGCAAGTAGTCGTCGACGAAGGCGATCGGCTTTAGGGAGTTGAGCGTGTCGGCCTTAGGGCTCGCGGCCGTTGCCACGTTGTCGGTGGCGTGGACCAGGTGAATCGGGAATCCGTGCAGTCTCAGGTTGTGCTCGCGAGCTGCCCTGAATTCCGCAGGCAAGGCCGTGACGCATACCAGTTCGTAGCCCGCCGCGGCGAGCTTGTGGCACGCCTCAATCGCTCCTGGAACCGGCGGGATCGATGACCAGAACTCGTTGTCGAAGGCCCGCCGAAGCAGATCAAGCCTATCCCCTTCAACTCGCTCCACTTCCCATCTGTCGATGGGCCAGTAGGCGAGCGGATCGCGCTCGCCAGGGTACGTGCCGAACGCCTTCTGCCAAGCGCTGGCATAGGCCAAGCCGTAGTCCAGGAGGACTCCGTCAGCGTCAAGCGCGATGATTCCTTTGGTCATCAGGAAGTTTCGCACAGCAGAGCACGCCTGCACGCGCGGGTTGGGGGGCTCCCTTGTTGTCGGGACTGCTAAGCGGCAACAGTTACGTGTGCCTTCGAGAGGATGTGTTTGCCTCGCGGTGCCCCAGAACTGACGATGCAATGAGACCAACGGCGCCACCAACGATGGCCATGTCGGCGATGTTGAATGCCGGCCAGTGCCAGCCGTGCAGGTGGAAGTCCAGATAGTCAATCACGGACCCGCGCACAGCCCGGTCGAAGGCATTGCCCAGGGCGCCGCCCAGGATGAGGCTATAAGTCAAGCCCTCGAGGCTGCGCACCGGCTTGGCGAGCAGCCAAGCGAGCCAGGCCGACGCGCCCAGGGCGATGGCCAGGAAGAACCAGCGTTGCCATCCGCCGGTGCCGGCCAGGAAGCTGAAGGCCGCGCCGGGGTTCAGTACGTGGACCAGGCTGAAGAACGGTGCGACCTCGCGCGACCAGCCGAGCAGGGTGGTCAGATGAATCCAGGTCTTGGCAGTCTGGTCTGCGGCAAAGACTACAAGCGCAAGGCAATACCAGCGAGCTGGTCGGTTGACATACTTCATCGTTCTTGTTGGTTAGACCAGATCGCAGGGCCGTGGTTGGATTCAGCGCGTTGCCGCACCGTGCTCGGCCGTGAGTGCTATTGACGCGGACAGAATTTCAGCGAGTTCCGGTCTCACAGCATTGGCGCGAAGGCACTGACCGTGGCCCGGCCAGGGTTGCCAAGCGGCAGCCTGCCCGAGAGGTGGCCAAGCGGCACCAGCAGGATCCTAAACAGCTGGCCCGCGGCTTCCCGCACGTCACGCTCACGCGCGGCCAGGGCCAGCATGTACCAATGACTCCGCAGATGAAGCCAGAAGCGCTCTTGGCCAAGCACGTGCGCGGCCTCCAGGACCTTCCACCGGTCAGGTCCTCGGGATCTCGCCCGCTCCACGAGGTGAGCAAATGCTGCCCCGCGCTGCCGATCGTCTATGGCTGTCAGGTTCGTCATTTGAGACTCAGGATGCGCCGGGCACCGTTCAAGACGATCAGACCCACCACGGTGCCGATGACCAGATCAGGGTAGTTGGATCCGGTCATGGCCACCAGGAAGCCAGCCAGGATCACGCCCGCATTGGCGATCACGTCGTTGGCCGAGAAGATGTAGCTTGCCTTCATGTGCGCACCGGCATCCCGCTTCTTGGATATCAAGACCAGGCAGATGACGTTGGCGATCAGGGCCACCAGGCCCATCCCCATCATCAGGCCCGAGACAGGTTCGCTCCCGGCGATGAAGCGTCGAACGACCTCGCTGAGTGCCATGAGCGCAAGCGCCAGTTGCAACCAGCCCGCCGTGTGAGCCGCACGCGTCTTAAGGGCAGCTGCTCGGCCGACGGCAAACAGGGACAGCCCATACACCGCAGCGTCGGCGAACATGTCGAGCGAGTCGGCGATGAGCCCGGTCGATTGAGCGATGAAGCCCATCACGATCTCGATCACGAACATGGCCGCATTGATCGAGAGCAGTATCCATAGCAGCCTGGCCTCGGCCGCATTGTCAGGCGGGTCGATTTCATCGTCGTCACCCATGACCGCGTCCGATTCCAGCAGCTTGGCGCCCAGACCCAACGGCTCCAGGCGTTGCAGGACCTGCGCCACCGGAGCGCCATGCACTGCGGTCAGCTTGCGGTTGGCCAAGTCGAAGGACAGGGATTTCACCCCGGGAACGTCTTGCAGGGCCAACTTGATCATGTTCTCTTCCGATGGGCAATCCATCTTCGGGACATGGAAGGTGCTCTTGAAGCTGCCGGCGGCGCTATCGTCTACCGCGGCCGAATGCACCAGCTTCGCGCCCAAGCCCAGCGGTTCGAGACGCTGCAACACCTCGGCGACCGGCGCGCGATGCACGGCCACCAGCTTTCGGCCCGGCAGGTCGAAGGTGAGCGACTGCACGCCTTCGACGCTTTGCAAGGCCATCTTGATCATGTTCTCCTCGGACGGGCAATCCATCTTCGGAACGGCAAAGGTACTTTCGAATTTTGTGGTGGCGCTCATGGGTATTCCTCGGACTGCATAATTGGAAACCCTCTAGCAACTACAAAGTCAAGCCCGCTGCAAGGGCGGCTCATCCATGAAGATCGGCGACCTGGCCAAGGCCACCAATACGCTTCCCGAAACGGTCCGCTTCTACGAGCGCGAGGGACTGCTGCCGTCCCCCGCCCGGACCGAGGGGAACTACCGCAGCTACACGGCTGAGCACGCCCAGCGGCTCGCCTTCATTCGGCACTGCCGCAGCCTGGACATGACGCTGGCTGAGATCCGCACGCTGCTGCACTTCAAAGACGCTCCTTCCGAGAATTGCGGCGTCGTGGATGAGCTGATTGCAAGTCACATCGAGCAGGTCGTGGTCCGCATCCGGGAGCTGAAGGCGTTGGAAGCCGAATTGCGCTCACTGCACCGCAGCTGCTCGGTTGGCCGTGCCGCGGTCAACTGCGGCATCCTGGGTGGACTTGAGCGCGCGGCCAAGCAGAATTCAAAGAATGTGCGCTCGTTACCACTCGGTTCTTGACGCAGCGCGGCTGCGCGAATTCTTTCGAGCCATCCGCGACAGCGGCTTGGATGTTCTCGATCGAGATGTCTTTCCAGGACGCTTTGCGCCCATCGTGAGGCGCCCGCCCGAGCTCGAATCGGGCGACGAGGCGGTTCCTGAGCGCGAGGCCGTTGTCGCGCGGTTCGGCCTGATCCCTTTCTGGGCCACCGATATGCGCAAGGTGAAGCTGACGTACAACGCCCGCTCCGAAACAGTTGCCACCGCGAGGCCGTTCCAGGCCGCTTGGAAGAAGGCCCAGCACTGCATTGTCCCGGCTGAGGCCATCTACGAGCCAGACTGGCGCTCGAACGTGCACGTGCCCACACGTATCAGCGCGGCCGACGGCAGCCCCTTGGCGATCGCCGGGCTATGGAACACTTGGCATTCGCCTGCAGGAGAGCGCGTTCATACCTTCACGCTCATGACGGTCAACGCCGACTCCCATCCCGTCATGTGCAACTATCACCGCCCAGGCGAAGAGAAGCGTATGGTCGTCCTGCTGGACGAATCCCAGTACGACGCCTGGCTGGACGCGCCCGCCGAAGGCTCGATGGACTTCATGCAGGCTTGTCCGCCTGAGCGCCTGGCAGCCACCGGCGAGCCGGTCGAGCGAGCGCCGGCTAAGGCCGTTCCTCAAACAGCTTCCCTATTCGACTAGCGTGTCGGTGCCCCGGGCACGAAGCTCACGACCTTCGCGTGGCCGGTCGCATGCAGAATCCTGACCTCCTGCCGCAGCGCTTCGTTCACCGAGGCCATGGCCTGAAGCTGCTTGCGCAGGTCCAAGTTCTCGGCGCGCAAATCACGGGCAGTCTCCTGTTCGCGTTTGAGCGCCGCCTTGAGGCTGTCCTCGCTTGCGCCGGGCTCTCGGCCGCTCAGGCGGCGAACCTCCTTCGCGACATCCGGGTAGCGGTTGTGAATCAACGCTGGAGTGACGCCGACCTCGACCGCTAGGGCTGTGATCGTCGGAACGGCCTCGGCACGCTGCAGGCGTGCCAGAGCCTCCCACAGATCGGCGGTCGTTGTGTCTCGATTGCGCCCGCGAACCTCTTCGGGCGCCTGGCGTCGGTCCCATCTGGCTTTCATAGCGGTTCGATCCCCGGCCCCAGCTGCTTCAAGACGTCTTCGACCCGGTGGAGGTCTCGTTGCACGCGCTGGACCGCTGCCGGTCCCAACTCGCGGGCCTCCACTTGGAGCTCCAGTTGGTGGGCGTGTATTGCCTGCCACGCGATCCGCTGGGAACTGTCGATCACAGAGTCATTGCAGGCGCCGCACCGCCACGGCTCATACAGACCGGCCCCGCCACAGCCATCATCCTGGGCCAAGCAGTACGAATGGCCGGTGCTGCGGATATTGATCCAATCGGCCGTCTCCTCGATGAGAGTTTCGCGGCTAGGGAAGTCGTGGGCCCGCATGCTCACGATTCGCTGGCCGGCGCGCCCCGCCAGGGGCGTATCCGCGTGGAGCCAGCCTTCGATCAGCTCGACTTTTCGGGCACTGATCTCCGTGAACAGGTCTTCAAACAGCGCGTCATCTTGCATAGGGTTCGCCGCATACAGCTGCGTCATCTCGATGCTCGAGTGTTTGAACTGCTCCTTGAGGAAGAGGACATTTCCCAGGCGATGCCGCACGAAGGTCCAGGCGTACGCCCGGCGCAGTTGGTGAGGCGAGAGGCGCCAATCAACGCCGGCGTAGGCGGCAAAGCCTTTCATCCGGCCGGCCCAATGCAGGCCGGACACGGTCCGGATCTGCGGTGTCGGGCCTGCCCGGCCCAGGAACAGGCGGTTGCAGTCCGCCCGTGCGGCCGCAAGCACACGCATGCGTTCTGGCAGGCCGACGGGCGAGTGGTTGGCCTCCAGTTGAAGCACGCAACTCTGGAGCTCCTGGCGCAGCGGCGCCGACCAGCGCTCCATGACCTTCAGCACCCGGTGGCCGACGGCGGGCATCAGATACTCAACGCGCCCCTTTTTCGTCTTGTGTTCGATGCTTTGGACCCAGTTGTAGACGAGGCCCTCCTTGCGCTCCTTGCGGCCTGCGCCAACTTCAATGCCTGCGATCTCTTCGCATCGCATGCCAGTGAGCACGCCCAGCAGGAAGAAGCACGCATCCCTGAGTAAATTGAGCTCAGGATCGAATCCGGTGAGGCGCAAGCCGAGGTCCCGGTCGTTGAGCATGATGTCCGCCCGTGCCAGCAGGCCCTCGGCGGTGACGTAGAGCTGCTGGAGCACCGCCGGCGGGATCAAGGCCGTACCCCCAGTGGAGCGGGCCGGGCCGGTGTGGCCCGCCTGGTCACCCGCCGATGAGCCCGGCCAAGGATGGAAGCCCAAGGAGTCGACACCTTCTGAGCGGAATCGGTACAGCAGTTCGATTCCAAGCAAGTTGCGAACGAGCGTGCCTGACTTGACGCGGTCCACTGTGCGCCGGTGATGGATGAACCCCGATATGTGGATCGGATGCACCTGGCCCAGGCCGCGCACGCCGAGTTGCGCGAGATACTTGAACACCACGACCATATGCCACGTCAGCATCACGATTGAACGGGCAATCGGAGGAGTCGTTCCCGGCAAGCCTTCCTTCCAGTAGCGGTAGACCACCGCCTTGCACTCGGCCCTGAATTGCTCAGGAACGTTTGCCCAGTCGATGCGCTTGCTGCTGGGGGTCAGGTTCGACTGCTCGAAGTAGGGCCACAGCTCCCACACGTCGTCGCGGTAACGGCTCAGGACTTGGGTGGCGCCGGCCGGGCCCGGCGCAGAGCTGACGACCAGGTCAGCTGGCGCGCCGTCAGGGGCGGTTGCCGGGGCCATCGATGGTTGTGCGTGGCTAGGCAAGTGCGCCTCCCGAGATGCGGTACCGACTCCAGAATTTCAGAGGCTTGCTGCGGGCGGCCTCTCTGGACTGGGTCACCAGTTCCTCATCGAATTTGTCCATGGTGAACAGGTCAATTTGAGTGCGTATGAGCGTGAAGTATTCAGCCCATTCGCGGGACCTCGTGTTCCTGCTCTCGGCTTCCAGGAACCAGTAGAAGCTGAAGAGGCGGTGCAGGTCTTCACTGGTGCCGACCACGGTGTAGCTGCGACAGCTGAAGCAGCTCAAGAAATCGATGCAGTGCGTGCCGTCCTTGGGTGCCCGGTCGCCGTGAAGGCTGTCCTTGCAGCGCCCAGTTGGTGTGCGCTCCAGTGGCGGTGGCGTAGGCCCTTTTGCCGTGCGGTATGTGTCGGGCAAGGCCTCGCCCACGAAGACAGCGTTCGACCTCATCTCGTCGGTGACCGACAGGTAGCTCTGGTCAGCGACCTTGGGGTCGTGGCCCATGATGGCCGCCACCGTGAACAGGTCGCCATTGCTCAAACGCCACAGCCTGTTCTCCATCGTCTTGCGCAGGCGGGAGGCATTCAGAGCGAGCCGCCGGCCGTTGTCACCGAGAAGGCCGTGCCGGCTCACGAAGCCGGCGACGTTGTAGCCGAGTACCGATCCATCCAGTTTGGTCAGCGTACCCCAGTGGGCCTTGGCTTGCGCCTGGTAAAGCCAAACGCTGTCCTTGAGCTCCGCTGGGGCGATGGCCACCAGTGGCTCGGTGCGTTTGAGCAGATGCTCGAAGAGCGCGACGCCGTCCATGGGGATCGACGTGGGCACCTCGACGCTGCGCGTATATCGAAGGGCCTTGATCTGGGTGGCATTCCCCCGTCCTTTGAACGCCTCGATCAGGCGCATGCGCGGCATGAACGGATGCGGCTTCAGGCAGTCCCGCTTGAGTTCCAGCAGTGGCGTGGTGTTCAGGCCGGTTCGCATCGCGAGCGCCAAGGCATACACCGTCAGGGCTTGTCCGTTGGAGGCATTGAACGTCCCGTTGTGCAACGCGATGACGTCAGCTCGCAAGGCATCTGCCAGCCTGACTCGTTCGGCCTGAGACAGCGGAGTCTGGCCCTTTTTCTTGCTGTTGATCGAGGGGAAGGGGTTGGCCGGGAACAGGCCGTCCTGCGGTTCGATCACGCGCCGGTCGATCAACCCTTGTAGAACTGACTTAGTGTGGCTGTAGGCATTCTTCTGTGAGACCTCGCTACCGGGGCCTCTGCCAGCTTTCAGCCAGGCAACGTATTGGTCCAGCTGCCTACGGTCCAACCCAGCGGGACCGGCCAAGGCGCCTTCGGTCGCGAGATAGTCGAAGAAGTATCTCAGCGCCTTGCCGTAGGAGACGACTGAGGACGGCGCTACGGTTTTGGCTTGAATGAAGGCGCGCAGCTGCAGCGAGCAGCTGACCACCCATTCGTCAATACCCTTGCCCAGCCACTCGCCCAGGTCGATCTTGTGAGTACTGGTGGGGTTTTTGGGGAGCGCGACTTCCGCTGATGCTGGCTCCGTCGCTTCTGGACGCCCCGGTATCGCTACTGGATCTGCGGCCTTGAAGTTTTTCCTTTGTCGGCCCATGCTATCCCTCGATCCCGAACAGCGCATCGATTTCGTCTTCCCACAGCAGAACGAGTTGCGCCCCCAATTGATTGATTAGATGCAGGTAGATCGAAGTGGTGCTCACGCTGCTGTGACCCATCCGATCCCGCACGTAGAGCAATGGCTCTCCGTCGAAGCCGACCTTCCGCAGCTTCCACAGCGTGTACGTTCCATAGGTGTGCCGAAGCATATGGGGGCGCACCCTGAAGCCCACGCGCTTCTCCAGGGCCACGAAGATGTCGGTGAGGGCTGTGTCTCCATAAGGGGTCCCGTTCTGAGTGAGGAACAAAGACGTGCTGGTTGCGCCGGCACCAGCCGCCCGCTGACGTGATTTGCGGTGTCGCGCGGCATACCACCAAAGGTCTTCCATCAGGTCATAAGGGACGTCGATAGCGCGCGGCTTGTCATACTTGAGCTTCATGTCCTTGTTGCTCAAAGGTAAGCGGATCATTTGGCCCTGCACCAAGTCGCGCCGTCTGGCCGGGTCGAACAGGTACTTGACCGGGAAGGTCCTGCATTCGATCTGGCGCAATCCGCAGCGGACCATGAGCTCGAACATCATGCGGTGGGTTATGTTGCTCAGGACACCGAGGCACACCAGCACCTGTTCCATCGTGAGGAATTTAATTGGCGCCGACTTCTGAGACAGCATCGCACTGGGCACCTCGACCAGGTTCGCTGACGCGTCCACGTGCGCCAGGAACCCCGGTGTGCGCGCTACGCGGACGACCTGATAGCGGAAGGGCAATTGCTTGATGAAACCCATTTGCTGGGCCCATCGGTAGAACCGAGCAATCAGACGCAGCCTGGCGTTGATCGTGACCGAATCAAGACCGATCTCCCCCTTGGACCAGTCGCGATACCAGTCCACGACGCTCGGCATGCCTCTCGAGGGGACGGTCTGCCAATCCAGTTCGTTGGCGTCGAGAAACGCGAAGTAGTCGTAGATGTCCCGGCCATACTTGGCCCAGGTCAGTGGACTCTGCGCCCTCCCATTGGTTGTGAGCACGTCCCACAGGAAGCTTTGCGCGGGCTCCACGGCCGTGCCGTCTCTATGGACCAGCAGAGGGAAGCCCACGAAGGCGCGACCCTGCACGACTAGGCTTTCGTCCGAGAGAAACAACCTCACAGCCCGCGTTCCACCAGGAACGCCGCGGCGGGCTTGAAGTGGCAGCCATTGAGGTGCATCACCAGATCCACGGCACCGCCCCCACCACGGTTGGCCCGGGCATCCCAGAATTTCGGCCCGGTCAACAGCAGCTCGAACTCGCTCTGTCCGACTCGGGCCTGCCACCGCGTAGTCGCCGCATTTTTCGCCGGCACAAACGAACTGTCCTCCTTTGCGTAGTCCGCGACAGCAATAAGTACCTGGCTTGCATCCAGCTGTTGCCAGCGGTCGAGCACCTTGTTATCCACACGCATTGTCCCTCCCCCGGACCCCCTCCCGCTACTCGCCTCAAAGAGGCAATTCGGGGAAACCGGGGAATCTAGCAGGCGGGACAGCTAAGTAACGTGAGACCCCCCTAAGATCATCGTGTAGCTCTCATGCGTCTCGCCCGTGGCCTTGTCCGTCCAGACGTTCCATAGCCCGGCAAGACTCCACGGCGCACCATCAGCCCGTTTGAACCGCCACCAGACATTGCGCCCGGTTTCCCAATTAGGTTCATCGAAGTCGCTGGCGGGGATGATGCAGCGCTGGCCCCGAGCCCAAGGGTGCTTGTAGCTGGCCTTGTCTGCCAGTTCTTCGCTGCGCGCATTGTTCGTCGGGTACTTGAGCTTGGGCTCCTTTGCGAACCAGGGGATCAGTCCCCATTGCCCGGCTACCAGCTCGCGCTCGTAGTCCGCCGACTCTCGCGCCCGGCGAATGAACGGGCCTGTTCCGCGTGGGAAAAGAACCTCATCCCACCAGCGCATCGGATTGGGCCTGCCGACCGCCCACTCACGTTCTATGTCCAGCAGGGCAGGGGGCGTGTAGCGGTTGCACATGACTGATTTTCGCGCCCGCGAAATAGGCAGGCAAGTCCAACGAGCTTTGGGAGAGCGGGGCGTCTTCTTCACGGACAAGAGAGTCTGAGACAAGCTGTTTGTTGCCATCCGCTCCCGACCTGGAGCTGTCCGTCGATGCGATACACCGGTAGACATCTCCAGGCTGACGACGGTCGTTCGATTTCTTGGAGCCAATGGCCGCTCCGGCCCATACCGTGGCGGAAAGACACTAGCCTGGGGCGCATACACTAAAGGCAACGTTTGCCCTAGGGTGAGTCTGCAGAGCGGGTGGGCCATTGGCTGGCTGCTCGCAACCTGCCGCTGCGCAATGTTCTTTTGGACCGGGAGAGTCAGGCGCTGAAGGCATTTGAACAGCGAGGACTCCCGACCACGCTGTTTTTAGACGCCACGGGACGGTTGATCAACACGCGAACGGGCGAGCTTTCGGCATCGACGCTGGCTGAGAAGCTCGGATCCATCACTACCAGTGGCCCCTCACCCTTGAAGGCCCCTTGATCATCGCCCTATCGTCGACCGGCGCGTGCAGTTGCTCCATCGGTACAGTGTTGCCCAAGGCGTCAACGCAAAGACCGAACCGGTCCGCGCCGCAAATTGTTGGAAATCATTGGAATAGACAGGCACTGCCGTGCGTCTATGCAGTGTCTTTTCCACTTTTCCTTCAAAGGACTCCCATGAACAAGCACCTCGTCTCGACTCTCGTTCTCGCCATCGCCGCCGCGTCGGCTGGCTTCGCCCAGGCTGCCGCCCCAGTGAAGACGGCCGGCGGCATGCTGGTCAACACCAGCGGCATGACGCTCTACACCTTCGACAACGACACCGCCGGCAGCGGCAAGAGCGCCTGCAACGGCCCGTGCGCCGGACTGTGGCCGCCGGTGATGGCGGAAGCGGACGCGAAGCCCGAAGGCGACATGACCCTTGTCACGCGAGACGACGGCACCAAGCAGTGGGCCTACAAGGGCAAGCCGGTCTACCTCTATAAGTCCGACATGAAGGCCGGCGACATGACCGGCGACAACTTCAAGAACGTCTGGCACGTCATCAAGCCCTGATCAGGCTGGTCGGCACGAGGACGAACTTCCAGCCCATGCGCGCACAGGACGAAGCCGCGATCGTCGCCTGCATTCCCGGCCTGCGCCGTTACGCGCGCGGGCTGGTGTCGGACGCCACGCGTGCCGACGACCTGGTGCAGGACACGTTGGAGCGGGCGTGGAGCCGGTTCTCGCTCTGGCAGAAACGCGGAGACGTCCGGGCCTGGATGTTCGGCATCATGCACAACCATTTCATCGACGGCGTACGCGCCAGGGGCAGCCGACCCGAGGACAGCGCAGGCGACGACCTGCCCGAAATCCCGCAGCGCGCCAGCCAGTCCGACGGCATCGAGGTCCGCGACCTGGACCGCGTCCTGCAGCGGCTGCCCGTGGAGCAACGCGAGGTGCTGCTGCTCATCGCGGTCGAGGAAATGAGCTACGCAGAAGCCGCCACCGCGCTCGGCGTGCCCATTGGCACGGTGATGTCCCGGCTGGCGCGCGGCCGCGACAAGCTGCGGCAGGAACTGCAAGGCCGCGCGCCGTCAGCCCAAGCGGTCGCACCCCTGCGCAGGATCAAGTGACATGGACTCTCCCCCACTCAAACCCATTTCCACCGACGGCAGTAAGCCGGTGACCGAAGCCGATCTGCATGCTTACGCGGACCACCTTCTGGACCCGACCCGGCATGTCGAAATTGATGCATTCCTGGATGCGCATCCGGCCGAACGCGAGCGCGTGGACGATTGGCGCGCGCAGAACCTGGCGCTCAGGCAGTTGCTCGATCCGGTCCTGTCCGAGCCCTTGCCATTGCGCCTGCCGCTGAAGCCGGCGCCGGGGGCGGGCTGGCAGGAATGGCCGTGGCGCTCCCTGGCAGCCGGCGTGGCGATCGCGGTCGTCAGCACCGGGTCGGCCTGGTGGGGCCGTGGCGCCTACGACGGGCAACTGCAGCGCAGTGCCACGCTGGCCGCGGCGCGGGCGGGCACGCTCAATGGTTTTGCCCACCGCGCGGCCGTGGCCCACGTGGTCTACAGCCCGGACGTGCGTCGTCCGGTGGAGGTCGGCGCTGACCAGGAGCAGGCGCTGGTCACTTGGCTGACCAAACGCATGGGCACCGAAGTGAAGCCGCCCGATCTGCGCGCCCTGGGCTACGGGCTCATCGGCGGGCGACTACTGCCGGGCGACAAAGGACCGGTCGCGCAGTTCATGTTCGAAGGCGCGAAGGGCGAGCGTCTGACGCTGTACGTCACTCGCGAGGACGCCGGACGCGAGACGGCCTTCAAGTTCGGCCAGGACGGCCCAGTCAATGTCTTCTACTGGGTCGACAAGGACTTTGGCTACGCCATCTCTTCAGGCGACAGCAAGCAGGAAATGCTGCGGGTCGCCGAGGCGGTTTACAGCCAGCTTGAAGCACGCAAATAATTTGGTCCTTCGACTGGCAAGATGTTTTGCCATGCCCAAATTTTCAGGAATTGGAACCATGCAGGACAAGTCGCATTGGGAGCGTGTCTACAGCACGAAGTCGTCCAGTACGCTGAGCTGGTTTCAACCGCATGCGGACCGGTCCCTCGGACTCATCAAGCGAATTGCTGCTGGCGGTCAGACGCGGGTCATCGACGTCGGAGGCGGTACTTCGACACTGGTGGACGATCTGCTCGGACTGCATGGCTTCGACGTCACTGTGCTCGACATTTCGGAGAGTGCGCTCGACGTGGCCCGTCAACGGCTCGCTTTCGACGCCCGGCGGGTGCGATGGCTTGCGGGAGACATCACTCAGCTTGCCTTGCCCGCACAAGCCTACGAGATCTGGCACAACAGGGCCGTCTTTCATTTCATGAGCACACCCGAGCAACGCCAGGCCTACATCGCACAAGTGCGCCAGGCTGTGCGCCCCGGCGGTCACGTCATTGTCGCGGTGTTCGGGCCGGACGGGCCGATGCAGTGCAGCGGGCTCCCGGTGATGCGGTATGCGCCCGATGCGCTGCACGCCCAGTTCGGCGATACCTTCGAACTGGTCGAACATGCGTCGGAAGCCCATCGGACGCCCGCAGGCGTGGAGCAGCAGTTTGTCTATTGCCACTGCGTGATGCACTGAAGCTTGGCCAGTACTTCACAGCCCATCGGGAAACGTGTACGTCACAGGAGACGCCGAGGGTTGCCCGATCACCAGCGCGATCTGGTCGTGCGGCTTGAGCGGAAGGTCGCGCACCGGCGTGAATTGCACCTTGCCGTTGACATACACCCGCAGCGCGCCCCTGAGCCCTGCCACGTTGTCGGCCGCCAACGGCTGTCCCCACACGTCGAAGAAGTTGCCCAGCGTGTACACCCGGTCGTTCGGCGATTCGACATGCAGGATGCCGCTGGCATCATGCGTGTGCAGCCAGTAGAAACCCTTGCCACCACTGACAAAACCGCGATCGATGCGCAGTGGCGCAATGATGCCGATGCCGCGTGGCACTGCGATCTGTTCGCCCTTGTAGTAAATGGCCAGGTGGGCATGGAAATGGGTCTTGAGCATCTCCTGGCTTGAACCTTCGATGCCATCTACCGGCTGGCCTTGGCCGCCACGGGCGGTATTACCGTCAGGAAACACGGACTTGCCGAGTTGCCCACCCTGTATGAGCAGTTCGGCACCACCGGCGACTGCGGCCGGCCTGTCGTCGCCATGTGCAAAAACGGGCGGGGCACCGGCTGCGATGGCGATGGCGAATGCCGCTGCAACGAATGGCTGGAAATTCATTGAGAGTCTCATCAGAAAAATTGAATAAGAGCAGCGCTCGGCCACCGCGGCTTCAGGCCCGCCTCGTGACGAACACGCGGGGCCGCCAGGCATCGACAGGCGCTCCGTTGCGGCCCATTGGCCAGTGGTCCAGCCAGTGCTGCAGCACGGCGACGTCATCAGCCCGCCGCCGCCGGTGCAGCGAGTGTCCCTGGCCCGAATGCGTCAGGTGCACCAGATCGGTCGGCAGCGGTGGGCTCTGGTCGCCGAAGTACCAGAAATGCCACGACACCAGGGCGTTGAGGCCCGCAATGTCTCTCGCGGCCTCGCTGTCGTCGTGCAACGTGTTGACCACCTGCTTCATCGAGCCGTTCGCCATCGCCCGATAGAAGTTGTCCGGGGGGCCGTCGCCGCCAGGTCGCTTGGCGACAAAGCGCGGGTCAGCCCAGTAGCTGACCTTGTTGGTCGCCGTGTCGATGAAGGTCACCGAGTTCGAGCCGTTGGCAATGACGACCAGCGTGCGGTGGTCGGGCGAGAAACCGAGGCCGTGAATGTTGATCTCGCCCTTGTAGATCGGCGACAGCACGTCGGGGCGCTGGTTGCCCAGCTTGATCTGGCCGAGCAATGCGTTGGTGTTGGGGTCGATCACCGACACCGTGTTGGTGTTCTGGTCTGCGGTGTAGACGCGGTCGCCGGGATTGGAAGCTGCCGATGCAGCGAAAGATGCAACGGCCAGCGCCATGGCAAGGACAAGGGGGTTGAGTGAATTCATGAAAGGTCCTTCTTCGACGTGTCTGGAGCGACTACTTGGTGGGTGATGCGTGGCGTGCGAGCCAGCCCTGCATCAGCCGGATCTCGTTGGCCTGCTCGGTGATGATTCCCTGCGCGAGGTTGCGCACTTCCGGGTCTTGCGTGTTGAGCAGGATCGACTTGGCCATATCGATGGCGCCCTGGTGATGGGGAATCATCATGGTCATGAAGTCGTGCGCGGGCTGGCCATTCGTGGGTGCGGCGTGCATGTCGTGGTCCATTACGGCCATGGCATCGCCCATCAGCGCATCGAAGGGCTTGGCCGTGCTGGCCATGAAGCTGGGAGGCACGACGCCCTCGGCTTTCATACCGTGCGCGTGCATATCGGCCGCCTGCGTCAACGTGCTCCCTGCGACCAGCAACCCGAGGATGCCTGCACGAACGAAGCCGCTGCTCATGCCGCTTTCTTGTTCCATGCGCTGCACCAGCCCGCAGCAGCGACCTGCTTGCCGGCGAACAGCGGGCAGCCGCCCGTCGCTTCCTTAGGCTTGCCTTGAAACAGCTGACAGTTGGCGCAGTTCTGGCTGGCCGCGTGATTGGGGAATTTCTTGGCGTCGACCTTGGTGGTGTCTTCCTTATAGCCAAGCGCCACGGCCTGAGGATCGGTCTCGGCCAGCTTCGGGCCGCCGGACTGTGCGTGGGCGGCGGAGACGGACAACGCAGTTGCCGCGCCGGCAACTTGCAAGATGAAAAAGCGGCGATTCGTGGGAGTCATTTTTTTAATCTCGTGGGGGTTTTGGTCGTTGCCGGAGTCTTCGCTCCGGCGATCGGGGGCGTGCTTATTGCTTTAAGACGAACGCAGCCAGCGCTTTCACCTCTTCGGGTTTCAGCGCTGCGAAAGGCGGCATCGGCACGCTGCCCCACTTGCCGACGCTGCCGCCACGGATGCTGGCCTCCAGCTTCGACTGCGCCTGCGGATCGGCCTTGTACTTCTCGGCGACGTCGTGATAGCCCGGACCGACGATCTTCTGGGTCAGGCCATGGCAACTCAGGCACGCGTTGCTCGCAAGAAGCGCTTGAACGTTGACACTCGCGCCACCGGCTGGTGGCGCGGCCGCAGCACCCGGTGACGTTGGCGGAGCGGGCGGCGCAGGCGCGGGTGTGGAGGCGGCGATCACACTGGCGTCTGTGGCCTTCGCGGACCCGTAGGCGGCCGACAGGTAGGCACCCACCTGCTTGACTTCGTCGTCACTGATCGGCGCACCGTAGGTGTGCTGCATCTTGGCCATCTCGGCGGTCCACTGCGTCTGCGTCATGCCGGGCGGCTGGTAGTTGACGTAGTCCGCCGAATGGCAGATCGCGCATTTCTGCATCGCGATGGCGTAGCCCGGCAGCTTCGACGGGCGCAGCTTCGACGTGTCGGGCAGCAGCTTGATGTCGGGCGGCGCGGCCA
>NZ_NCFM01000032.1:0-30327 GCF_002281195.1 Acidovorax sp. 35-64-16
GCTTCGTCATCTGACTCGCCGTGGTTGTCCGAGCGCAGCGCGCCAGCGCAAAGCGAGTTCCACGGCGCACCCCGCAAACGCCCCGCCGGAGGTTTGCCCCGCAGGGGTCGCAGACTGCAGGGTCGCCTTTCTTTTGGGTACTTTTCTTTGGCGAAACAAAGAACAAGTACCTCGCCCGCCGGGGCGAGACCCGGCCCCCCGCCCTCAGCACAAGCACAACAGCAACAGCAACAGCAACAACCTACCGCAAACTCACCCGGACATCACCGCCCGCCAAATCTCCCCCGCGTGCGACACCCCGAACAACACCAAGCCAATCAACCCGCCCACCACCGTCCCATTGATCCGGATGTACTGCAGGTCCTTGCCGATGTTCAGCTCAATAAGCTCTGACAGCTCCTGCGCATCCCAGCGCTGCACCGTGTCCTGTATGTGTTGCGCAGCAAACTGGGCCACGTCGGGCGCTAACCCCTGCACCCAACTTTCCAGCCGCTGGTTGAGCGACTGGCGCAGCGCTGCATCGCCCGCCAGCGAGCGGCCCAGCCATGCGCCCATGGCGTGCACGTTGCGCGCCACGGCCGAGTGCTCGTCGGCCAGGTCGCTCTGCAATGCTGCGCGCATCCCTTGCCACAAGTCCTGCACATAGCGGCCCAGGGTGGCATTGGTCTGCAGATAGCGCCGAATCTCCTCGCCCTTGCGTGCCCAGTCCGGGTCGGTCTGCAGTCGCAGCACCATCCGCTGCACTGCCGCGTCGAACTGTTCGCGCAACTGGTGCTGCGGGTTCTGCGCCACGTCGGCCAGCAGGGCTTCCAGGGCATTGGCGATCATGGCCGAACCCTTGTCGCCCAGCCAGTCGGTGGGCAGCATTTTTTCCTTGAGCGGGTGCTCTTTCTTGAGCCATTGCACGATGGTGGTGGCAATCAGGTGGCGCGTGTCTTCCTCCTGCAGCACCACGATCAGCCGGCCCAGCGCATCATCGAGCAGCGCCTGGTGGCGCCCGTTGTGGGTGAGCGCCCCCAGCACCGTGGCCAGGGTGCCCGACAAATCCACCCGCCCGATGAGGGCGCGCGCTGCCTTGCGGATGAACCGCTCCATCTGCGCATCCTGCACGGTATCCAGGGCGGCACTGAGCAACCGCGCCGCCTGCTGGCCCAGCAGACCAGCGTTGCCTGCATCGCCCAGCCACTGGGCCAGCCGCAAGGCAGGGTCGTGACGCCGCAGCAGCGCCACCAGCGACGGCGGGTCGAGAAACCGGTCGCGCACAAAGGCGGCCAGGTTCACGCCAATGCGATCTTTGTTGCGGGGAATGACGGCCGTGTGCGGTATTGGCAGCCCCAGCGGGCGTCGAAACAGCGCCACCACGGCAAACCAGTCTGCCAGGGCGCCCACCATGGCGGCCTCGGCCATGGCTTTCACACAGTCGAGCAGCAAGCCGCGTTCGACCAGGCTGGTGCCGATGAACACCGCGGTCACCAGCAACAGCAGGCCCAGGGCCTGCCGCTTGGCGGCGCGCAGGGACTGGTGCGCGGGGCTCTGGTTAGCGTTCTGCATGATCAACCATGCGGGGCGCGCGCCGCAGCACAGACTGCGCCGCCCGGCCAGCCTTGGGGGTCATCAGGACTCGGCCGCAATCTGGTCCAGTGCCCTGGAAAGATGGCCCACCGTGCGCTCCACGTTGTGCCATTTTTCCAGCCCGAAGAGGCCGATGCGAAAGCTCTTGAACTCCGGCCCCTCGTCGCACTGCAGCGGCACGCCCGAGGCCGTCTGCAGGCCCACGGCGGCAAACTTGCTGGCGTTCTGGATGCCGGGGTCGGTGGTGTAGCTCACCACCACGCCAGGCGCCTTGAAGCCCTCGGCCGCCACGCTGGCAAAACCGCGCGATTCCAGCAGCGCACGCACCTTGGCGCCCAGTTCGATCTGCTCCTCGCGCACCTTGGCAAAGCCGTATTCGCGGGTTTCCTGCATCACGTCGCGCAGGCGCACCAGCGCGTCGGTGGGCATGGTGGTGTGGTAGGCGTGCTGGCCTTTTTCGTAGCCCTCGGCGATCTGCATCCACTTCTTCAGGTCACACGAGAAGCTGCTGCTCGTAGTGCCATCAATCGCCTGGCGCGCGCGCTCGGACAGCATCACCATGGCGCAACAGGGCGAGCCACTCCAGCCTTTTTGCGGGGCGGAAATCAGCACGTCCACGCCGGTGGCCTGCATGTCCACCCACATGGCGCCCGAGGCCACGCAATCGAGCACGAAGAGCGCACCCACTTCGTGCGCGGCAGCCGTCAGCGTGCGCAGGTAGTCGTCGGAAAGGATGATGCCGCTGGCCGTCTCGACGTGGGGCGCAAACACCACCTTGGGTTTTTCGGCGCGGATGGTAGCGGCCACTTCCTCGGCGGGGCACGGCGCCCAGGGTGCCTGCGGGCCGCTGCCCTGCTGGCGCGCCTTGCACACCACGGCCCCGCCGCCCAGGCCTTTGTCGGCATCAAAAATCTGGCTCCAGCGGTAGCTGAACCAGCCGTTGCGCACGATCAGCACTTTTTGCTGGTTGGCAAACTGGCGCGCCACGGCCTCCATGCCGAACGTGCCGCTGCCGGGCACCAGCACGGCGGTATGGGCGTGGTACACCTCCTTGAGCGTGGCCAGGATGTCCTGCATGACGCCGGTGAAGCGCTTGGACATGTGGTTGAGCGCACGGTCGGTGTAGACCACCGAGAATTCGAGCAGGCCATCGGGGTCGATATCGGGCAGCAATCCGGGCATGAAAAGATCTCCAGTGACGGGGTGTGATGGCTGCAATCCGCCCTCGGGCGGCAAGCCATAAACTGAGCGAATCAGCTTAGCACGGGCGGCTTGCCAGACCCACCTGGTTGCGGCGCTGGAATGCGCGCAGCACGCCACAGCGGCAGGCTGTTGCGCAACGCTTGCACGAGTGGATCAGGCCGCCGGATAGGTTCGCCCGCCAAAGATGCCCGTACCCACACGCACCAGGGTGCTGCCCGCCTGGATGGCGGCCTCCAGATCCGCGGTCATGCCCATGGACAGGGTGTCGAAGTGTTCGAGCCCGGGTTCTCCCAGGGCGGCTGTCTGGTCAAAAAGCCTTTTGGCGCCTTGGTGCAGTGCCAGTTGCGTTTCGAAATCAGGCGCGTGGTCTGGAATGCTCATCAATCCACGCACCCGCAAACGTGGCAGTTTTGCAACAGCGCGCACCAGCTCCAGCGTGTCTGCCGGTGCCACACCGGACTTGGTGGGGCCGCCATCCATATTCACCTGAATACACACCTGCAAGGGCGGCAGGCGATCGGGCCGCTGGGCCGCCAGGCGCTCGGCGGTCTTGAGCCGGTCTACGGTGTGCGCCCAGTCAAAGTGCTCGGCCACCAGGCGCGTCTTGTTGCTCTGGATGGGGCCAATGCAGTGCCACTGCAGCGCGGGAACGAATGCGCCCCCCACCGCGGCGATCTTTTCTACCCCCTCCTGGATGTAATTTTCACCAAACGCACGCTGGCCGGCAGCGGCTGCCTGCAGCACCGCCTCGGCACCAAAAGTTTTGGAAACGGCCAGCAGCGAAACACTGGCGGGATCCCGGCCCGCCGCTGCACAGGCGTGCGCAATGCGCCCCAGAACCTGTTGGAGGTTGTTGGCAATCGTGGTCATAATGAACAATAAGCGTATCAAACGATAGAGGGAACCCGTGGACATTACCCAACTGCTTGCATTCAGCGTCAAGAACAAAGCTTCCGACCTGCATTTGTCCTCGGGTTTGCCGCCCATGATCCGGGTCCACGGGGACGTGCGGCGCATCAATGTGGACGCGCTCGACCACAAGACCGTGCACGCCATGGTGTACGACATCATGAGCGACTCGCAGCGCAAGACGTATGAAGAGTTTCTGGAGGTCGACTTTTCGTTTGAAATCGAAGGCCTTGCACGCTTTCGCGTCAACGCGTTCAACCAGAACCGCGGCGCGGCGGCGGTGTTCCGGACCATTCCGAGCAAAATCCTCACGCTGGAGCAGCTCAACGCGCCCAAGATCTTTGGCGACCTGGCATTGAAGCCACGCGGTCTGGTGCTGGTGACCGGCCCCACGGGCTCGGGCAAATCCACCACGCTGGCGGCCATGGTCAACTATCTCAACGAAACCGAGTACGGCCACATCCTCACGGTGGAAGATCCGATCGAGTTCGTGCACGAGTCCAAAAAGTGCCTGATCAACCAGCGCGAAGTGGGGCCCATGACGCTGTCGTTCGCGGCCGCGCTCAAATCGGCGCTGCGCGAAGACCCGGACGCCATTCTGGTGGGTGAAATGCGCGACCTCGAGACCATTCGCCTGGCCATGACGGCCGCAGAAACGGGTCACTTGGTCTTTGGCACGCTGCACACGTCCAGCGCCGCCAAGACCATCGACCGGATCATCGACGTGTTCCCGGCCGAAGAAAAGGAAATGGTGCGTGCCATGCTGTCGGAATCGCTGCAGGCCGTCATCTCGCAGACGCTGTGCAAGCTGAAAGACGGCTCGGGCCGCGTAGCCGCGCACGAGATCATGCTGGGCACCAGCGCCATCCGCAACCTGATCCGCGAGGCCAAGGTGGCGCAGATGTACTCCACCATCCAGACCAGTAACAGCGTGGGCATGCAGACGCTCGACCAGAACCTGACCGATCTGGTGCGGCGCAACATCATCAGCCCCGCCGAGGCCCGCAGCAAGGCCAAGATCCCCGAGAACTTCCCGGGTTGATCGCACGCTGCGGCCAACACCACCCTTCTGACACAGCGACGGCGCTTGCCGCGCATTGGAGAAATCAATGAAAGGCATTCTCAGCCTTCTGCGCCGCAACACCCGTGCAGGCAAGCCTACGGAGGACCACACCGACTCCGTGCTGTTCTCCACAGCGTTTGCTGGCCAGGGTGTTGACGCATCCATGCTCGTACCGTGGGAGGCCCGCGCCGTGGAAGTGGGTGCCAAGCGCCTGCCCATCAGTCGAGGCGGCAAGCTGCTGCAGGCGTTGTGGGCCAAGGACAAGTACATGGTCCACCTCGACAAGGACGCGGTGGAGCGCATGGAGCGCTTCTTTGAATTTGCAGCCATCCCTGCCAACCGCGACGTCATCCGGCAAGATGAATACGGCAACTTCATGGTGGTGTTGCTCACCGGCACCATCGCGGTGGACCGTGTTCAGCCCTGGGGCGAGCAATTGCGCCTGGCCGAGACACGGCCAGGTGACATCCTGGGCGAGATGTCGCTGCTGGACAGCGGCATCCGTTTTTCAGCCTGCACCACCCTTACCGACTGCGAAATCGCCGTGCTGAGCGCCGAGGCCATGGACGACATGATGACCAAGGACCCGCAATTGGCCGCCAGCCTGATTGCATTGCTGGCGCGCAAGCTGTCGCTGCGCCTGCGGGTGGTGAGCGCCCGGCTGAGCGACAACCAGAAATGACCCCTGTCCTGCAGACAAAGCCCCCCCGGAAGGATCTCTGATGGAACGCGATCAGGCCAGTAAATTCATCAACGACTTGCTCAAACTGATGGTGAGCCGCAATGGCAGCGACTTGTTCATCACGGCAGAATTTCCACCGGCCATCAAGGTCGATGGAAAGGTCACCAAGGTGTCGCCCCAGCCACTGACTGGCACCCACACCCTCACGCTGGCGCGCGCTGTCATGAGCGACAAGCAGGTGGCCGACTTCGAGCGCACCAAGGAATGCAACTTCGCCATCTCGCCCGCCGGCATTGGCCGCTTTCGCGTGAACGCTTTCATTCAGCAGGGCAAGGTCGGCATGGTGCTGCGGACCATTCCGCTCACGCTGCCGACCATTGACGGTCTGGGTGTGCCTCAGGTCCTCAAGGAAGTGACCATGACCAAGCGCGGCCTGTGCATCCTGGTGGGTGCTACGGGTTCGGGCAAGTCGACCACGCTGGCCGCCATGGTGGACTGGCGCAATGAGAACTCGTTCGGCCACATCATCACCGTGGAAGACCCGGTGGAATTTGTGCACCCGCACAAGAACTGCGTGGTGACACAGCGCGAGGTGGGCCTGGACACCGATAGCTGGGAAGCCGCCCTCAAGAACACGCTGCGCCAGGCACCCGACGTGATCCTGATGGGCGAAATCCGCGACCGCGAAACCATGGAACACGCCGTGGCGTTTGCCGAAACCGGCCATCTGTGCCTGGCCACACTGCACGCCAACAGCGCCAACCAGGCGCTGGACCGGATCATCAACTTCTTCCCCGAAGAGCGCCGCGCCCAGTTGCTGATGGACCTTTCGCTGAATCTGCGCGCCATGGTGTCACAGCGGCTCATCCCCAAGCAGGACGGCAAGGGCCGGGCTGCGGCGGTGGAAATCATGCTCAACACCCCTCTGATTGCCGACCTGATCTTCAAGGGCGAAGTCGCCGAGATCAAGGAGGTCATGAAAAAGAGCCGCAATCTGGGCATGCAGACCTTCGACCAGGCACTGTTTGATGCCTACGAGGCCAACGTGATCAGCTACGAAGATGCGCTGCGCAACGCCGACTCGCTCAACGACCTGCGCCTGCAGATCAAGCTCAACAGCCAGCGTGCCAAATCGCCCGACCTGGCTTCGGGCACCGAACATTTCGCGATTGTCTAGCCTCGGTCTGCCACCCGCATTTATCTGCTTTTCCTCACCGCTTGAAGCCCGCCCCCTTGGGCGGGTTTTCTTTTTTTCCAACCCACTTTTCATTCATCGCGATGCCAAGCACCAACCCCCGCAACTACGACGCAACCCCTTCGCGCAAGGTGGCCTTTTTGGGCTTGGGCGTGATGGGCTACCCCATGGCCGGCCACCTCGCGCTGGCGGGCCATGAGGTCACGGCGTACAACCGCACCACTACAAAATCAATAGCGTGGTGCGCAGAGTACGCAAGCACCAAAGCCCCAAAACATGCCACAACGCCGCGCGAGGCCGCAGTGGGTGCGGACATCGTGTTCTGTTGCGTTGGCAACGACGACGACCTGCGTTCGGTGACGCTGGGCGCTGACGGCGCATTTGCCGGCATGCAGCCGGGCGCGATCTTTGTGGACCACACCACGGCCTCGGCCGAAGTGGCGCGGGAGCTGTATGCCGCCGCGCGCACCTTGGGATTGCACTTTGTCGATGCCCCGGTCTCCGGGGGCCAGGCGGGGGCGCAAAACGGCCAACTGACGGTGATGTGTGGCGGAGACCAGGCCGCGTTTGACGCAGCCCAGCCGGTGGCGATGGCATTCTCGCGGGCGTTCACGCTTCTGGGTGCCAGTGGCTCGGGCCAGCTGGCCAAGATGGTCAATCAGATCTGCATCGCGGGGCTGGTGCAGGGCTTGTCCGAGGCGGTGGCCTTTGGCCAGAATGCCGGGCTGGACATGAAGCAGGTGCTGGACGTGATCGGCAAGGGCGCAGCGCAGAGCTGGCAGCTGGACAACCGCGGCAAGACCATGGTGGACGGCAAGTTCGACTTCGGCTTTGCCGTGGACTGGATGCGCAAGGACCTGAGCCTGGTGCTGGACGAAGCCCGGCGCAACGGCTCGCGCGTGCCGGTGACCGCACTGGTGGACCAGTTTTATGCCGATGTGCAGAAGATGGGCGGCAACCGCTGGGACACGTCCAGCCTGATCAAGCGCCTGACCTGACGTGACGCCGGATGCGGGCGGCACAGGCGCCTTGCAGGCCCCTGCAAGTCTGCGATCGGCCAGAAAGCTGCGCAAAGCCGCGCCGTAATCGCCGGACTGCGATTCAGAACCCGGCCGTCAAACAGGCATCAGTTGCCCTGCGACGATGGGCTGTCAGTGGTCACGGTCGGGGGCGGCTGCGTGCTGGCGCGGCGCAGGTCGTCTTCGGTGATCATCTCGAACACCCGCACCACCTTGCTCACGCCCCCCACGCCGCGCGCGATTTCGGTGGCCCGCGTGGCCTCGCGGGGGGTTACCAGTCCCATCAGGTAGACCACGTTGCGTTCGGTCACCACCTTGTAGGCGCTGGCAAAAACGTCCTTGGCATCCACGAAACTCGCCCGCACCTTGCCGGTGATCAGGACATCATTCGAACGCTGGCCCAGTGAGGTGCTGGGCATCACGGCCAGATCGTTCACCACCGAGCGCACATTGTTCACCCCCGCCACGATCTGGTCGACGGTGGCACGGTCCTGCGCCGTGGGCACCTCGCCGGTCAGCAAGACCTGGCGGTTGAAGCTGGTGACGTTGACATGGGCACGATCACCCAGCGTTTCCCGGATGCGGTTGACCGCGCGCAATTCGATCCCTTCGTCTTCCACCTGGGTGCCGGTGGTGCGGCGGTCCGTGGCCATCATGCCGCCCATCACCGCTCCTCCAACAACCAGAGGGGCGCAAGCAGACAGGCCTGCGGCAAGCGCAGCGGCAGCCAGCAGGGTGCAGGCGGTACGGTTCATGGTCAGCTTCATTGCGGTATTTCCTGTTCTCCAAGTAACTGGGCATCCACGCCATCGCACAGGCAGTGCAACACCAGCGCATGGACCTCGCGCACCCGCGCGGCGCGGTCGTGCGGCACGCTGATCAGCACATCGGTCTCGCGCACCAGTGCGGCCAGCTTGCCGCCGGTGCGACCGCTGAGGATCACCACCGTCATGTCGCGCTCGTGGGCGGCCTCGGTGGCAGCGATCACGTTGGCATCATTGCCCGTGACGGACAGTGCCAGCAACACATCTCCCGCCTGGCCGAGTGCGCGCACCTGGCGGGCAAACTGCTGGGCCCCGTCGCTGCCGCCCCCGGCCAGCGTGAGCAGGGTGCTGTCAGAAGTCAGGGCCACTGCAGCCAGTTCAGGCCGGTCGCGCTCAAACCCCGCAACACAGAAGGCTGCAAACTGCTGCGCCTCGGCGGCCGAAGGCCCGTTGCCGCAGGCCAGCACTTTGCCGCCACTGGTCACGCAGGCCAGAATGGCCTGCACGGCTGCAGCGATGGGCGCGCTGAGGGCTTGCGCGGCCTGGTATTTCAGGTCGGCGCTGTCGATAAAGTGCTGTTGAATGCGTTGCTCTAGCATGGAGGCCCGATGATACCCGCGGGTTGTTATAGGTTTTGTAGCAAACCGTAGTCACCAGCGTGGTGTGCAGGCCTTTTGGGCGCTGCGCTTATTGGGCGTCGAAGGCAGCCTTGAGCCATTGCACCGAATCCTGCACCAGCACCACGTCGAAGCGGCACGGCGGCGGCACCGACATACGCAGCAGGTAATGGCGCGCCGCAAACACGATGCGCCGCTGCTTGATGGCGCCAATGCTGGCACCCGCACCTCCGAAGGCATTGCTGGCACGGCTGCGCACCTCAACAAACACCAGCGTGCCGTCACGATCGCGCATCACCAGATCAATCTCGCCCCCACCGCGCCCGGGCGTCCGATAATTGCGCTCCAGCAACTTCAGGCCCGCAGCCTGCAAAAAGGCCAACGCCTGGTCTTCGGCCGCATTGCCCCGCTGCCGCGTGGTGCTGCTACCTGCGGCGTCAGGCGCAGGCGGGCGGGTATGGGCTGGCTTTTTTCCAAGGAAATTCATTGAGCGCATCTTTCGCATCTGCCTTGAACGCCGCACGCGATGCGGCGGCTGCACAGCATTATCCGCAGGGTGCGCTGTATGTCGTGGCCACGCCCATCGGCAACCTGGCCGACATCACCCTGCGCGCGCTGCATGTGCTACAGCTGGCCGACGCCATTGCCTGCGAGGACACGCGCCACACCCAGGCGCTGCTGCGCGCCTATGGCATCGACAAGACCAGCGCGCAACTGCTGGCTGTGCACCAGCACAACGAGGCCGAAGCCGCGCTGGCAGTGGTGCAGCGGCTGCAGCAGGGCCTGCGCGTGGCCTATGTCAGTGATGCGGGCACGCCCGGGGTCAGCGACCCCGGCGCGCGCCTGGTGGCTGCAGTGCACTCGGCTGGCCTGCGTGCCCTGCCGCTGCCCGGTGCCAGCAGCATCACCACGGCCCTGAGCGTGGCGGGCGCCGTGGCGCACAGCACGCAAAGCAGTGGCTTTCTATTTGCGGGTTTTTTGCCGGTGAAGAACGCCGAGCGGGCCACTGCCGTGCAGCAACTCGCCAGCGAGCCCCGCTGCGTTGTGCTGCTGGAGGCCCCCCACCGCATTGACGAGCTGACCCAGGCGCTGGCGGTGCTGGGCGATCGCCCAGTGACGCTGGCACGCGAACTCACCAAGCAATTCGAAGAAATCGCCACCCACCCAGCCCGCGAGTTGACGGCCTGGCTGCAAGGCTCACCCCAGCGGTCCCGCGGTGAATTTGTGGTGCTGCTGCACCCCACGGCACCTGCCGCAGACGACGGCGACAGCCTGCGCGTGCTGCGCCTGTTGCTGCAGGAGCTGCCCCTGAAGACGGCCGTGCGCCTGGCTGCCGAAGTGACGGGCGCATCGCGCAACAGCCTGTATGACATCGCACTGGAATGGAAGCGCAGCGCCCCGGATGCCGGGAATGCGTAGCCTGCGCCTGTTTTTACATCAAATTGCCCCGCAGCCCTTTATAGACAAGCGCACACAGCTATTGTATTAATAGCATTTAACCACCCTGCATCCCTCTGATGGGTCTGCAAAACCGCCTGTGGTTAGGGCGCTGCCACCGCCAGCCCCGCCGCGACACCCCCAAACAGATCGCCCTCCACCTGCGGGGTATCAGGGAACGCCATACGCAGCGCGTCACGCAGCGGGCGCAGTGCCGATGATCCACCGGTGAGGTAGATGGCCTGCAAGTCCCGAGGCACCAGCCCGGCCTGCTGCACGCATTCGGTGGCGCAGGCCACCACCTGCTGCAAAGGCGCGGCAAGGTGGCGGGCCAGGCCTTCAGAAGTGATGAGTGCCCCCAGCCCCGGCTCGACCCAGTCCAGCACCATCGGGGTATCCACCGCATCCACGGAAGCCGCGATCTTGGCCTGCTCCACCGTGTTGGCAAGGCGGTGCCCCAGGCGCTGATTGAGTACCGCCATCAGGCGGTCGTGCAGCACCGGCTGCGCATAATCGGGCCGCAGAGCCTGTGCATCGCGCAGCGCCCGTGGCGCATAAAGCCACTGAATCAGGTGCCAGGTCGCAAGGTCAAAAAATACCCGGCTGGGCACCTCGCGCCCAGAAGGCCCGGTGTGACCCAAGCCCAGCAATGGCATCAGCAGCGCCAGGCTGAGGCGCCGGTCGAAATCGGTACCCCCGACATGCACGCCAGTGGTGGCCAGAATGTCGCTGGCGCGGTCGGTGCGGGCCCTGCGGTCGGGCCCCAGGCGCACCACGGTGAAATCAGAGGTGCCGCCGCCAATGTCCACCACCAGCACCAGCGATGCGCGCTCGATGCGCTGTTCGTAATCCAGCGCTGCGGCAATGGGCTCCAGCTGGAACGAAATGTTCACAAACCCCGCATCCCGCGCCGCCTGTCGCAAGGCATCTTCGGCCTGCTGGTCGCGTACGGCGTCACCATCCACAAAATGCACGGGCCGCCCCAGCAGCACCCGGCCCGGCATGCCGCCCAGCGTTTCGCGCGCCGTTTGGGCCAACATGCGCAAGAACAGGCTGATGATGTCCTGGTAGCTCACCAGCGCGTTGTGCACCGCCGTCTTGTCGTGCAGCAGCGAACTGCCCAGCAGGCTCTTGAGCGAACGCATCAGGCGCCCTTCGGTGCCCGACAGATACTGCGCAACTGCATCGCGCCCGTAGTGCGTGCGATGGTCTTCGGCATTGAAGAACAGCGCCGTCGGCAAGGTGTTGTTCTCGCCCTCCAGGCGCAACATGCGCGCAGGTGAATCCCCCTGGCGCACCGCCACCGCCGAGTTGGAAGTGCCAAAGTCAATGCCCAGGGTTGTGTCCGTCAAAAATGCCATCGTGAAAAATATGGAGAGAAATGCCCGAAACCAGGCGCGGCTCCAAAAGATGCGGACTTGTGCCAACGGGTGACATTGCCGCCCAAGGGCCAGGGCGATGCAGAAAGGCGCGGGAATGAGCCGCACCTCAAGGCCTGCAGTGAGGAAAAGCCAATAGAAAAAGCCCCTGACTTTTACAAATCAAGGGCTTTTAGGTTTGGTGGCCTGGGGCGGAATCGAACCACCGACACAAGGATTTTCAATCCTCTGCTCTACCGACTGAGCTACCGGGCCTAAGCCTCAGATTATAAACCAGAAATTGACGCGATAAAAACAGCAACCCAAAGATTAATTGCGTTTTCCGCGGCCAAGGTCCACGCCCAGTTGGCGCAGCTTGCGGTACAGGTGGGTGCGTTCCAGCCCGGTTTTTTCTGCAACGCGGGTCATCGAGCCGCCTTCACGCGCGAGATGGAATTCAAAGTAGGCTTTTTCAAAGCCGTCGCGGGCTTCACGCAAGGGGCGATCCAGATCGAACCCTTGGTGCGCGTGAGGGCCGACCTCGCCCACCATGGCGGTGGTGATGATCGGTGCGGGCACGAAGCCGCCATCCACAGGCCCTGCAGCGGTGGGCTGGTGGGCGACCACGGGGGCTTGTTGCACGGCAGTACGTGCCAGCCCCTGTTCCACGGCCTTGAGCAGTTTTTGCAGGGTGATGGGTTTTTCAAGAAACGAGAATGCGCCAATCCGGGTGGCTTCGACGGCGGTGTCTATCGTGGCGTGCCCGCTCATCATGATGACGGGCATAGTGAGCACCCCGGCTGAGGCCCATTCCTTGAGCAGCGATACGCCGTCTGTGTCTGGCATCCAGATGTCCAGCAACACCAGGTCATACATCCCGGCGGCACGCGCCGCGCGCGCCTGCGTCGCGTTCTCCGCGAGGTCGACACTGTGGCCCTCGTCGTTCAGAATTTCCGACAAGAGGTCACGAATGCCGAGTTCGTCATCAACCACCAGAATGTTTGCCATGTGTATGAAACGCCTTGGATGCGGCAGTGGGTGTTGTTATGACGCCACCGATGGGTAAGTGGCGAATGATAACGACACTTGCGCCCCCCGCACCACGCCGTCGTCAAGCCGATTCGACAACTCGATACGCGCACCATGCTCATCGGCGATCTTTTTCACTACGGCCAGACCCAATCCGGTACCTCGGGGTTTGGTGGTGACATACGGTTCAAACGCGCGCTGGAGGATGTGCGCGGGAAAGCCCGGGCCACTGTCACTCACGGTGAGGCGGACGCGGCGCGTCGATTCGCTCCAGCGTGTCGTGATGCGCACGGGCGGCAATGCGGGCCCCTCCCCACGCGCCTGTTCGGTGGCGTCCTGGGCGTTTTGCAGCAGGTTGTGCACGACCTGGCGCAGTTGCTGGGCGTCGCCTGCAATTGGCGGGCACCGCGCGTCCAGCTCGGATTCCACGGGCACGGTGGCGTTTTCTGCGCCATACAGATACAGCACATCTGTCACCAGCGTGTTCAGGTCCAGCGCCTGCAGTTCGGCAGCGGGCAAGCGTGCGTAGTCACGAAACTCGTTGACGAGCCGCTTCATCGCGTCCACCTGCTCGACGATGGTTTTGACCGACTTGGTGAGGATGGCCTGCTCGGGGGCAGGTAGCTTGCCCGTGAGCTTCATTTCAAGACGCTCGGCGGACAGTTGCACAGGCGTGAGGGGGTTCTTGATTTCATGGGCCAGGCGCCGCGCCACCTCTCCCCAGGCCTGGGCCCGTTGGGCTGAAACAATTTCAGAAATGTCGTCAAAAACCAACAGGCGCGTCGCATCCGGGAGCTCTGCGCCCCGCACCACGAGGCTTGTCGCATGGTGCCCGGCCCCGCTGGGTGAGCCATGCAGCTCAAAGGGCTGTTGCCAATGGTCCAGCCCGTGGTGGTGGCGATCCCCCAGAAACTCGTCAAACTGCTTCTGCACCGCGGCCGCAAAATCGGCCAGACCCGGCACCGCCGCCAGTGGCTGGCCCGCATAGGCCGCCATGGGCACACGCAAAATGCGCGTGGCGCCCGGGTTGAAGGACAGGATCAGGCCCTGCGGATCCAGCACCATCACGCCTGCGGTGAGGTTGTCCAGAATGGTCTGCAGCTTGGCGCGCGCGGCATCCACCGCCCCCATGCTCTGCTCCACCGCACCCCGCGCGTCTGCAATCTGCTGCGTCATGGTGGCAAAGGATCGGGTCAATCCGTCGAGCTCATCCTTGCCCTGCAATGCGGCCTTGGGGCTCAGGTTGCCGGCGGCCACCTCCCGCACACCCTCGGCGAGCACCAACAGCGGCCGCACCAGCTGGTTGCCCAGCAACACCGCCAGCAACACCGCGCCAAACACCGCCAGAAACAGGCCCAGCGTCAATGTGCCCACATACATGCGGCGCAAACCCTCGCGGGCCAAGGCGCGCTCCTGGTATTCACGGTTGGCCTCTTGCACCGCGAGCGCGTTTGCCACCAGGGCCGGGGGCAATGGCATCGTGACCTGCAAAAACCGGGGCTCCAGCAGCAGCCCCACCCGGGGGCTGGCGACCAGCGCAAAAACCTTCACCCGGGCATTCTGCGTAGCGATCGTGTCGGTGAGGTCGTCCAGGCCTTCGATCTGGGTCAGGGTGCGTTGCTGGCGCACCATGCGCAACTGGGCCGTGCCCGGGCGCTCCGGGCTCAGGCTGAAGCGCGACTGGCCGGCACTGGCAACAGCGTTGCCTGCCGCATTCCACAAGATCACATCGCTGGCGGAAAGCTGCTCGCGGATGCGCTCCAGCACCAGTCCGGCGGCGGCGTCGGGCACCTGGGCCAGCTGCACACTGGCGGTCCGCGCCTGGGTGGCCATGTCTTCGGCCATGGAATCAAGGGACACCCGCGCAAGATTCACACCGGCCACCAGCGCCCCCTCCACCTTGACATCGAACCAGCTTTCAATGGACCGCGTGACAAACTGGTACGACACCACATAGATCAGCAGCCCGGGCAGCAGGCCAACCAGCGCAAAAATGGCGGCCAGCTTGACCAGGAGACGGCTGCCAAAGCGCCCACGCCGCAGCCGCACAACCAGGCGCACGCCCACCCACAGCAGCACCGCCAGCAGCAACACGGCCACCAGCACATTGACCCCGAGCAGCCACGCATAGTTGCGCTCGTAAAGTGCCCGGTTGTTGGTGGCCAGGGTGAGCATGAAAAGCAGCACCATTCCGATGGCCGACATGATGGCGGCCCCCACGCCCACGGTCCAGCGCACCGCACGCGATTGCCGGGCCAGGGCCTGGGCCGATCCTGGCTCGCCGACAGGTAGGCGGGGTGGCTGCCTGATCACCGCGCCACCTCGGGCACCAGCCGCTGGTTGCGGGTGACCATGAGACTCCAGCCCGCGCTGCCCACTGCGCCTATCTGCAAAGGACGGGGCAACTGCGACAGGTCCAGCCGGAACCGGAAATTCACCGTATGCACAACATCGGCATCGATTGCTTCTCCATCCGCAATCTTCCAGCGCGAAATGCGCTGCATGGAAGACAATGCATCGCGCAAGTCGTCAAAGTTCTGCCCCAGCACCACGCCCAGCCCGGTGTTGGAAAACGGAACGGGCGATGTGCTCAGACGCCAGCGCCGTGTCAGGGGCTGGTAGCTCAACCGCATATGGCGCGTGGCTGCGGCCACTTGGCGGTCTGACCAGTACCAGCGCTCACGCAGCACCTGGGCTTCCGCCACAAAAAACACGGGAATGCCCTTGTACAGCGCATCTTCGGCCAGCGCGGGCAGTGCAAGCTGCAAGGCCGCATTCAGGTACAGGCCATCATCGGCCTGCTCCAGGCCGAGGTCCACCACCTCGTTCGCCGGAGACTGCGCCTGCACATTCACTGGCCAGGCCAGCAACCACAGCCACGCCATCGCCCACAACAAGACCCAGCGAGCCATGCGGCGCTCACCCAGGGGCTTTTTGCAACAGTGCGTAAAAAAATCCGTCGTGCTCACTCGCTGCATTGTCCGGGACAGCTCGGTGATTGGTGTCATTGCCTGGGAGTAAATGCCCCGGCGAGGGCAACAACCGGGCATCGGTGTGGTGCGCAAGAAACGTTTGTACCTGCGCATCGCCTTCTGCGCGGAACACCGAACAGGTGCAATACAGCAGCCGCCCGCCCGGCCGCACCAACGGCCACAATGCCCTAAGCAGGCGCGCCTGCTGGACCGCCAGCTGCGCAATGTCGGTTTCGCGGCGCAACCAGCGCACATCGGGGTGGCGGCGAACGATGCCCGAGGCGGTGCAGGGTGCATCCAGCAAGATCGCATCAAACGGCACACCTGCACAGTGCTGCTGCCACCAGTCTTGCGGCCGCGCTGCATCAGCCACTAGCACTTGCGCGTGCAGACCGATTCGATGCAGGGTTTCATGAATGCGGGCGCTGCGCACCGAGTCCACCTCCAGTGCGGTCACCTGCATGGCGCTGGACGGGCCCGCGTATTCCAGCAGGTGTGCCGTCTTGCCTCCTGGTGCGGCGCAGGCATCCAGCACCCGCAAGGGCTGCGTGAGATCCAGCCCCTGCAGCAACAGTGGCGCGGCCAGTTGCGCCGCAGCATCCTGCACCGAAACCATCCCCTGGGCGAATCCCGGCAGCTCGGTCACCGGCAGGGGCTGCTGCAGGATCAAGCCGTGCTCACCCACCGAAGATGAATCAACATTCATAGCAGCTAGCGCTTGCTGGTATTGGGCTACAGTGCCTTTTGATGCATTAACACGCAAAATCATGGGTGCATGGGCATTGTTGGCCTGCAGGATTTGTTCCCAGTGCGTCGGGTGGTCCTTTTGCAACTTTTTTACCCACCACAGCGGGTGGTTCCAGCGCGCCACGGGGTCGGCATCCGTTGCAGCAACCAAGGCATCGCGCTCTCGCAGAAAACGGCGCAGGCACGCATTGACGAACGACGCCTGGGCGCGCGTGGCAACGCTGCGTTTGGCACCCTCTACCGCCTGGTTGACCAGGGTGAAGGGCTCGTATGGCGCCACTTCAGGTTGCCACGACAGCGCCAACGCTGCGCACAACAGGGCATCGGCGGCGGGTGGCGGTGCACGGGACACCAGCTTGCGCCGAAGCGCCTCTGCACGCCCCAGTGAGCGCAACACCTGAAACAGCAGCGCCTGCACTCCGGGCCGCAAGCCCGAATCCACGGCGGCCAATGCCGCCGTGCCCGATTGCCCGGCCCGGATGGCCTGCAGCGCCGACGCGACACCCGCTAGTTGCTGCCAAAGCGCAATCCCCACCGCTGGGCGGGGGTCTGCTCCCAACTCTGCATGTGAAGAAGCGCGGATACCGGGTGCTCCCGCAGGGGTCCCATGGCGAGGCTGTTGATGTGAACCGGCTCGTGTCATGAATTGCCTTCTCGTGCGATGGACAGCACACGCGCTGGGGTGAAACCAAAAATCCAGGCCAGCAGCATCGCAGGAAACTGTGCGATCCCGGCGTTGTAGTGGGTCACCGCATCATTGAAGATCCGTGCGGCCTGTTCGTTATGGGTGCGCAACTCGTCCCACCGCGCGCGCCAGGGCGCCATCCTGCGGTGGTTGTCATCCGCATCTGCGTCCGGCAGGAGTGTCGGCCACACCGTGTCGACGACAGCACACGCGGCCGACAGTGCCGCCACCGCATCCGCCTTTAACGGGCGAGCCCGCGCCACCGCCAGGCAAGCCGTCAATTGCGTGGTCGCACCTTGCAGAAGGCTGCGCGCATGGCGATCCGGGGTACCGGCGGTAACTTGCGCAGCGTCAAATTCGCCAAGCATGGCCAGCCATCGAACCAGGTGGGCATCCAGAGTTCCGAATGCCTGAACCACGGCGGAGCGCAACCGCACCAGGCGGTTGTAGGCGCCTACGGCCCAGAAAAGAGCGATGGCAATGACGATCCAGATGAGCGGCGATGACCACATGCGCTAACACCGACACCGCATGCGCCATGCGGCCCGGTCCTTGAGGATTCCAGAAAAAACGCTCCCGGCCTGTCGGGCGACAGGGCGGGAGCGCATCAGTGACGGCCCGGGGGCTTAGTCGGCAGCCGCGTCAGGAGCAGCACCTTCCGTCACGGAGGCTTCGGCAGAGGCCTCCATTTCAGCGGCTTCCGCTTCGGCAATGGCGCGGCGCTCGGCGTCGTCCATGGCGTCCTTGGCCTTGCGGGCCTGGTGATAGGCCATGCCCGTGCCTGCCGGAATCAGGCGACCCACGATCACGTTTTCCTTCAGGCCACGCAGCTCGTCGCGCTTGCCCATGATGGCAGCCTCGGTGAGCACGCGGGTCGTTTCCTGGAAGGAAGCGGCCGAGATGAACGAGTCGGTAGACAGCGATGCCTTCGTGATACCCAAAAGCAGATTGCTGTAGGTAGCGGGGATCTTGCCCACTGCCTGCAGTGCATCGTTGGTGTTGAGGATCTCGGAGCGCTCGACCTGTTCACCACCGATGTAGTTCGACTCACCAACGTTCTCGACCACGACGCGGCGCAGCATCTGGCGAACGATCACCTCGATGTGCTTGTCGTTGATCTTCACGCCCTGCAAGCGGTACACGTCCTGCACTTCATCGACGATGTAGCGAGACAGCTCTTCGATACCCAGCAAACGCAGGATGTCCTGCGGGTCGGCCGGGCCGTCCACAATCGATTCGCCCTTGTTCACCACCTGGCCTTCGTGCACCAGGATGTTCTTTTCCTTGGGCACGAGTTCTTCGAACACATGGCCTTCGGGATCGGTGATCTGCAGGCGGACCTTGCCCTTGGTTTCCTTGCCGAACGACACAGTACCGGTCATCTCGGCCAGCGTGCCCTTGTCCTTGGGCGTACGGGCTTCGAACAGCTCGGCCACACGCGGCAGACCGCCGGTAATGTCGCGGGTCTTTTGACCTTCGACCGGGATACGGGCCAGCACTTCGCCGGGACCCACATCCTGACCGTCGCGCACCTGGATCAGCGCGCCGACCTGGAAGCCGATGGTCACCGAGTGGTCGGTGCCAGGGATCTTCACTTCGTTGCCCTGGGCATCGATCAGCTTCACCTGCGGGCGCACCACCTTGGCGGCGCCACGGCGCTTCGGATCGATCACCACCAGCGTGGACAGACCGGTCACTTCGTCGACCTGCTTGGCCACCGTCAGGCCTTCTTCGACGTTCTCGAACTTGGTCTGACCGGCAAACTCGGTGATGATGGGTCGCGTCAGCGGATCCCAGTTGGCGAGGATGGTGCCAGCCTTGATGGTCTGGTCGGCCTTCACCGTCAGCGTGGCGCCGTAAGGCACCTTGTGGCGCTCACGCTCGCGGCCATGCTCGTCCTGGATGATGATCTCACCCGAACGTGCAATCACCACCAGCTCGCCCTTGGTGTTGCTCACATAGCGCATCGTGGCGTTGAAGCCGATCACGCCGTTGGACTTGGCTTCCACGCTCGACGCGATGGCGGCACGCGAAGCGGCACCACCAATGTGGAACGTACGCATGGTCAGCTGGGTGCCGGGTTCGCCGATGGACTGGGCAGCGATCACACCCACGGCTTCGCCGAGGTTGATCAGGCCGCCACGGCCCAGGTCGCGGCCATAGCACTTGGCGCACAGGCCGTAGCGGGTTTCGCAGGTCAGTGCCGTGCGCACCTTCACCTCGTCCACACCGGCGATTTCGAGCCCTTCGATGATGTCTTCGTCGAGCATGACGCCCGCCTGGACCAGCACCGAACGGTTTTCGGGGTGCAACACGTCTTCCGCCGCCGTGCGGCCCAGGATGCGGTCGCGCAGCGATTCGATCACTTCACCGCCCTCGACAATGGCGCGCATCAGCGAACCGTTGGCCGTGCCGCAATCTTCTTCGGTCACGACCAGATCCTGCGTCACGTCCACCAGACGACGGGTCAGATAACCCGAGTTGGCCGTCTTCAGCGCCGTATCGGCCAGACCCTTACGGGCACCGTGGGTGGAGATAAAGTACTCCAGCACGTTCAGACCTTCGCGGAAGTTCGCGGTAATGGGCGTTTCGATGATCGAGCCGTCTGGCTTGGCCATCAGACCCCGCATACCGGCCACTTGACGGATCTGGGCAGCAGAACCGCGAGCGCCGGAGTCGGCCATCATGTAGATGGAGTTGAAGGACTCCTGAGAGACTTCGTTTCCATGGCGGTCAATGACCTGCTCCTTGGAGAGCCGGGCCATCATCACCTTGGAAACTTCGTCACCGGCCTTGCCCCAGATGTCCACCACCTTGTTGTAGCGCTCACCAGCGGTGACCAGACCGGACACGTATTGCTGCTCGATCTCTTTCACTTCCTTCTCGGAGCGCTCGATGATGCCGGCTTTCTGAGGCGGCACCAGCATGTCGTCGATGGCAATCGAAATACCGGCGCGGGTGGCCAGACGGAAACCGTTTTGCAGCAGCTTGTCGGCGAACACCACCGTTTCCTTCAGACCGCACTTGCGGAAGGACACGTTGATGAGCTTGGAAATCTCCTTCTTCTTGAGCGCCTTGTTCATGTTAGAGAACGGCAGGCCCTTGGGAAGAATTTCGGACAGCAGTGCACGGCCCACAGTGGTTTCCACCAGCGAGGTCGATGGCACGAATTCGCCGGTTTCCTTGTTTTTCGTCCACTCGGTCATGCGCACGGTGATCCGGGCGGCCAGCTCCACTTCGCCAGCGTCCAGCGCACGTTGCACCTCGCCCGTATCGGCGAACACCAGGCCTTCACCCTTGCCGTTGATGCGGTCGCGGGTGGCGTAATACAGGCCCAGCACCACGTCCTGCGAGGGAACGATGGAAGGCTCGCCCGACGCGGGGAACAGCACGTTGTTGGAGGCCAGCATCAGCGTGCGGGCTTCCATCTGCGCTTCCACCGACAGCGGTACGTGAACAGCCATCTGGTCACCGTCGAAGTCGGCGTTGAAGGCCGCGCAAACGAGGGGGTGCAGCTGGATGGCCTTGCCTTCGATCAGGATGGGCTCAAAGGCCTGGATGCCCAAACGGTGCAGCGTAGGCGCACGGTTCAGCATCACGGGGTGTTCCTTGATGACCTCTTCCAGGATGTCCCACACCACGGGGGTGCCGGATTCGACTTCCTTCTTGGCGGCCTTGATCGTCGTCGCGATGCCCATGGCTTCGAGGCGCGAGAAGATGAAAGGCTTGAACAGCTCCAGCGCCATCAGCTTGGGCAGACCGCACTGGTGCAGCTTGAGCGTTGGGCCCACGGTAATCACGGAACGACCAGAGTAGTCCACGCGCTTGCCCAGCAAGTTCTGGCGGAAGCGACCCGACTTACCCTTGATCATGTCGGCCAGGGACTTCAGAGCACGCTTGTTGGCGCCGGTCATGGCCTTGCCACGGCGGCCGTTGTCCAGCAGCGAATCAACAGCCTCTTGCAGCATCCGCTTTTCGTTGCGCGCGATGATTTCAGGGGCCTTCAGCTCCAGCAGACGGCGCAGACGCGAGTTGCGGTTGATGACGCGGCGGTACAGGTCGTTCAGGTCAGACGTGGCGAAGCGGCCACCGTCCAGGGGCACCAGCGGACGCAGGTCCGGGGGCAACACGGGCAGCACTTCCAGCACCATCCACTCGGGCTTGATGCCCGACTTCTTGAACGCTTCCAGCACCTTCAGGCGCTTGGCGTTCTTCTTGACCTTGACTTCGGAGCCGGTCAGGTCGCCGCGCAGGCGCTCGATCGACAGGTCGATGTCGATGGATTCCAGCAGGTCCTTGATACCTTCCGCGCCCATCTTGGCCACGAACTCGTCGCCGTATTCCTTGCGCTTGGCGTCGTAGTCGTCCTCGGACATGATGCTGAACTTCTTCAGCGGGGTCATGCCGGGGTCGGTCACCACGTAGGCTTCAAAGTACAGCACGCGTTCGATGTCGCGCAGCGTCATGTCCAGCACCAGGCCCAGACGCGATGGCAGCGACTTCAGGAACCAGATGTGGGCGCAAGGCGCGGCCAGATCGATGTGGCCCATGCGCTCGCGGCGCACCTTGGTCTGTGTGACTTCAACGCCGCACTTCTCGCAGATCACGCCGCGGTGCTTCAGGCGCTTGTACTTGCCGCACAGGCATTCGTAGTCCTTGATGGGACCAAAAATCTTGGCGCAGAACAGGCCGTCGCGCTCGGGCTTGAACGTACGGTAGTTGATGGTTTCGGGCTTCTTCACTTCACCGAAAGACCACGAACGGATCTTCTCGGGCGAGGCCATGCCGATGCGGATGGCGTCAAAGTGCTCATCCGGCGTGAATTGCTTGAACAGGTCGAGTAGCGATTTCATGTGACTCTTTCCTTTTCGTCAAAAATCATAGCTACCAGCGCTTGATACACGGGGCTTTGGATGCTTAAACATACGCAAATCCTTTATCAATAAGCGCTAGCAGCTCACTTTTTTAATAATCCCGATCCTGTTCAGGAGCGTTCGAGTTCGATGTCCAGGCCCAGGGAACGAATTTCCTTGACCAGCACATTGAACGATTCCGGCATGCCGGCTTCGATGGCGTGTTCGCCCTTGACGATGGACTCGTACACCTTGGTACGGCCCACCACGTCGTCGGACTTCACGGTCAGCATTTCCTGCAGCACGTAGGCGGCGCCGTACGCTTCCAGCGCCCACACTTCCATTTCCCCGAAACGCTGGCCACCGAACTGCGCCTTACCACCCAGCGGCTGCTGCGTGACGAGCGAGTAAGGACCCGTGGAGCGGGCGTGCATCTTGTCGTCCACCAAGTGGTGCAGCTTCAGGTAATGCATGTAGCCGATGGTCGTGGGACGCTCGAAGCGGTCACCCGTGCGGCCGTCGTGCAGATAGGCTTGCGTGCGGGTAGGCGTCAGGCCCTTGCGTTCGGCGATGTCATCAGGGTATGCAATCTTCAGCATGTCCTTGATTTCTTCTTCCGAAGCACCGTCGAACACTGGCGTTGCATAAGGCACGCCGGCGGTCAGGTTCTGCGCCATGGCCAGCAGGTCTTCGTCCGACAGCTGCGACAGGTCTTCCTTGCGGCCACGCGAGTTGTAGACCTCTTCCAGGAAGGCGCGCAGTTCAGAAGCCTTGGCTTCTTGCTGCAGCATGTCGCCAATGCGCTGACCAATGCCCTTGCCAGCCCAGCCCAAGTGGACTTCCAGCACCTGACCAATGTTCATCCGCGAAGGCACGCCCAGCGGGTTCAGAACGATGTCGGCAGGCGTGCCGTCGGCCATGTAAGGCATGTCTTCAACGGGAACGATCTTGGAGACCACACCCTTGTTACCGTGGCGGCCGGCCATCTTGTCACCAGGTTGCAGGCGGCGCTTGACGGCCAGGTACACCTTGACCATCTTCAGCACGCCAGCAGGCAGCTCGTCGCCTTGCGTGAGCTTCTTGCGCTTTTCTTCAAAAGCCAGGTCGAAGCTGTGGCGGGTTTGCTCCAGAGCGTTCTTGATGGATTCGAGCTGGGTCGCGACTTCGTCTTCGGCAGGACGGATGTCGAACCAGTGGAACTTCTCAACCGAGGCCAGGTAGCCCTTGTCGATCTTCGTGCCCTTGGCCAGCTTCTGTGGGCCGCCGTTGGCCACGCGGCCGGTCAGCAGCTTTTCGATACGGTCAAACGCATCGGCTTCCACAATGCGCAGCTGGTCGTTCAGGTCCAGGCGGAAGCGCTTGAGTTCATCGTCGATGATCTGCTGGGCGCGCTTGTCGCGCTGGATGCCTTCGCGGGTGAACACCTGCACGTCGATCACGGTGCCCGACGAGCCCTGGTCCACGCGCAGCGAGGTGTCCTTCACGTCCGAAGCCTTCTCGCCGAAGATGGCACGCAGCAGCTTCTCTTCAGGCGTGAGCGTGGTCTCGCCCTTGGGCGTGACCTTGCCCACCAGCGTATCGCCGGGCTGCACTTCGGCACCCACGTAGATGATGCCGGACTCGTCCAAACGGTTCAGTTGCTGCTCAGACAGGTTAGGGATATCGCGCGTGATTTCTTCGGCGCCCAGCTTAGTGTCGCGCGCCATAACCACCAGCTCCTCGATGTGGATCGAGGTGTAGCGGTCTTCGGAGACCACGCGTTCGGAGATCAGGATCGAGTCTTCGAAGTTGTAGCCGTTCCAGGGCATGAAGGCGATCAGCATGTTCTGGCCAATGGCGATTTCGCCGAAGTCCGTCGATGCACCGTCGGCAATCACATCGCCCTTGACCAGCTTGTCGCCCTTCTTGACGATGGGACGCTGGTGAATGTTGGTGTTCTGGTTGGAACGCTGGTACTTGATGAGGTTGTAGATGTCCACACCGACTTCACCCGCCAGTGCTTCTGCGTCATTGACACGAACCACGATACGCGTCGCATCGACGTAATCCACAATGCCGCCACGGGTCGCGGTGACCACAGTGCCAGAGTCCACAGCAGCCACGCGCTCGATGCCCGTGCCAACCAGCGGCTTTTCAGGGCGCAGCACAGGCACAGCCTGGCGGGACATGTTGGCGCCCATCAGTGCGCGGTTTGCATCGTCGTGCTCCAGGAACGGAACCAGCGAGGCAGCAACCGACACGATCTGCGCAGGCGACACGTCCATGTACTGCACGCGGTCGGCACCACACAAAATGGATTCACCCTTTTCGCGAGCAGACACCAACTCACCCGTCAGACGGCCGTCCTTGTCGAGCACGGCATTGGCCTGCGCGATCACGTACTTGCCTTCTTCGATGGCCGAAAGGTAATCGATGTCGTTGGTGACCTTGCCATCCACCACGCGGCGATACGGGGTTTCAATGAAACCGTATTCGTTCAGACGCGCATACAGTGCCAGCGAGTTGATCAGACCAATGTTTGGGCCTTCTGGCGTTTCGATAGGGCACACGCGTCCGTAGTGGGTCACGTGCACGTCACGCACCTCAAAGCCTGCACGTTCCCGCGTCAGACCACCTGGGCCCAGGGCAGACACGCGGCGCTTGTGCGTGATTTCAGCCAACGGGTTGGTCTGGTCCATGAACTGCGACAGCTGCGAGGCACCGAAGAACTCCTTCAGTGCGGCCGAGATGGGCTTGCTGTTGATCAGATCGTGGGGCATGAGCGGCTCTTGCTCTGCCTGGCCCAGACGTTCTTTCACAGCCTTTTCAATACGAGCCAAACCGGTGCGGTACTGGTTTTCGGCCAGCTCACCCACGCAACGCACGCGGCGGTTGCCCAGGTGATCAATGTCATCGACTTCTCCATTGCCATTGCGCAGATCCACCAGGATCTTGACCACGGCCAGGATGTCCTCGTTGGACAGCACCATGGGACCGGTGGACTCGCCGCGACCGATCTTGGCGTTGAACTTCATGCGGCCCACGCGCGACAGGTCGTAAGTGTCGGGGTTGTAGAACAGGCGCTGGAACAGGGCCTGTACAGCGTCTTCCGTAGGCGGCTCGCCAGGACGCATCATGCGGTAGATGGCCACGCGGGCAGCGAATTCGTCCACCGTCTCGTCGATGCGCAGGGTCTGCGACATGTACGCACCCTGATCTAGTTCATTGGTGTAGATGCATTGGACATCCTGTACACCCGAGCTGCGCAGCTTTTTGAGCAGTGCTTCGGTCAACTCTTCATTCGCCTTGGCAATGATTTCGCCAGTGTCCGCATCCACGATGTTGCGGGCCACGACGCGGCCGATCAGGAAGTCTTCCGGCACGCTGATGTGCGTGGTGCCCGACTGCTCGAGTTCGCGCGTGTGGCGTGCGGTGACACGCTTGTCCTTGGCCACGACCACTTTGCCGGATTTGTCGGTAATGTCAAAACGGGCCACTTCGCCACGCAGACGCTCGGACACAAACTCCATTTGTGCGCCGCTGTCCATCAGGCGGAAGTTGTCGTTGACGAAGAAGTTCGCCAGGATCGATTCGGGGTTCAGGCCGATGGCCTTCAGCAGGATGGTGACCGGCATCTTGCGACGACGGTCAACCCGGAAATACAAGATGTCCTTGGGATCGAACTCGAAATCGAGCCACGATCCGCGGTACGGAATGATGCGCGCCGAAAACAGCAACTTGCCCGAACTGTGGGTCTTGCCCTTGTCGTGCTCGAAGAACACACCGGGCGAACGGTGCAGCTGCGAGACGATCACGCGCTCGGTGCCATTGATGATGAACGAGCCTTTTTCGGTCATGAGCGGCACTTCGCCCATGTACACCTCTTGCTCCTTCACTTCCTTGACCACCTTGGACTGTGAGGTTGAAGACTCGCGGTCATAAATGATCAACTGAACCTTGGCCCGGACAGCGGACGCAAAAGTCAGACCGCGTGTCTGGCATTCACGCACATCGAATGCGGGTTTGGCAAGGTTGTACTCGATGAACTTCATCTCCACAAAACCGTTGTGGGAGACGATAGGAAAGGCAGCGTCGAATGCAGCCTGAAGGCCTTCGATGGTTCTTTTCTGGGGTGCTTTATCAGCCTGCAGGAAAGCGGTGTATGCGTCCTTCTGCATCTGCAGCAGATAAGGAACTTCGAGCACGCTATCGCGGGTGCCGAAACTTTTGCGAATTCGCTTGCGTTCGGTGTAGGAATAGGCCATGAGATCTCCGGGCAAAGACATGAGTCCTGGGTCTTCGACGACTGACCCGCAAGGAGATGCGTCCTTACGGGCTTGGCGGTTGGCCACTACCAACCATGGCGGACGGTGATGCGTTGCACATCACCCGAACCAAGGCGTCTTCTGCTGTCGGGGTTGTCAGAAGACACTCGAAAATCTGCTGCGCGTTTTCCGTCGACCTTGTGTCTTCGGGAAACCGTTCAACCTGGTTTTCGGGTGCACTCTGAAAGCACCAAAGGCTGGAGACCCGATAGGAGCACTCCAGCCCTTGAAGGAGACTGAATTACTTCAGTTCAGCCTTGGCGCCAGCTTCCACCAGCTTCTTGACTGCTGCTTCGGCATCAGCCTTGGCAATAGCTTCCTTGACGTTCTTCGGAGCGCCATCCACCAGGTCCTTGGCTTCCTTGAGGCCCAGGCCGGTGATTTCGCGAACTGCCTTGATGACGGACACCTTGTTGGCGCCAGCTTCGAGCAGCACAACGTTGAATTCGGTCTGCTCTTCGGCAGCAGCAGCAGCGCCGCCGCCACCAGCAGCAGGAGCGGCCATAGCGGCAGCGCTCACACCAAACTTCTCTTCAATGGCTTTTACCAGCTCATTGAGTTCCAGAACCGTCATGCTGTCCAGCGCGGTCAAAAATGCGTCTTTGTCGAATGCCATTTTGATTTCCTAACAAATTTGTTGGTTAACTGTCGGGCGCTTAAGCCGCGACAGGTTCGGCTGCCTGCTCGGCAGCGCCTTCGCTTTTCTTTGCCGCCAGCGCGCCCAGCACAACGGCCGTACGCGACATGGGGGACATGAGCAAGCCACACACCTGTGCCAGCAACACTTCCTTGGAAGGAATGTTGGCCAGTTGTTTGACGCCATTAACGTCCAAAGCCTTACCCCCGAAAGCGCCTGCGCGAATCACCAACTTGTCGTTGGTTTTTGCGAAGTCGGCCACCACCTTGGCAGCGGCCACTGCGTCTTCAGAGAAGCCATAGATCAACGGACCAGTCATCTGGTCAGCCACCACGTCAAACCCGGTTCCAGCTACAGCACGGCGAGCCAAAGTGTTCTTCAAAACACTCAAGTTGACACCTTTGCTGCGAGCATCGGCACGCAGTTTGGTCATGTCGGCGACCGTGATGCCACGGTATTCCGCGATCACAAGCGTTTGAGCTTTAGCGGCGAGGCTGGTCACTTCACTGATGACCGCTTCTTTCTCACTGCGATTAAGACTCAAGGTCTACTCCTTAAAATGCGCACTCGGCAGAATGCCTCGTGCGCGCTCTTGTTGCAGCGACCAACTGTTTAGGAAAATTTCCATCTGCAGCGGGATCGCCATCTGCGTTGGCGCCTTGTCTGGCTTTAAGCGCGACAACGTCGCGCACCAACGGTCTTGGATGGCCTGCGGCTCCCGAAGCAGCCCCAGCCCACCACATCAGGCCCACCCGAGGGCCGGCCCGAAGATTTTTTGCGATTACGCTGCGATGGTCTGTGTATCCACGCGGACGCCAAGTCCCATCGTGGAGGACACTGCCACCTTGCGCAGGTACACGCCCTTGCTGGTTGCGGGCTTGGCCTTGGACAGCGCGTCGATCAGAGCTGCCAGATTGCCTTGCAGTTTGTCGTTGTCGAACGAACGGCGACCGATCGTGCTGTGCACGATACCAGCCTTGTCAACACGGAATTGCACCTGACCAGCCTTGGCGTTCTTCACAGCCGTGGCGACGTCAGGGGTCACAGTTCCGACCTTGGGGTTTGGCATCAGGCCACGTGGACCCAGAATCTGACCCAAGGTACCCACAACGCGCATAGCGTCCGGAGCAGCAATCACCACATCGAAAGGCATGTCGCCAGCCTTCACCATGGCGGCCAGGTCGTCCATGCCTACAATGTCAGCACCAGCGGCCTTGGCTTCATCAGCCTTGGCACCTTGCGCAAACACCGCCACGCGGGTGGTCTTGCCAGTGCCGTTGGGCAGCACCACGGCGCCACGCACAACCTGGTCGGACTTCTTGGCGTCGATGCCCAACTGCACTGCCACATCAATAGACTCGTCGAACTTGGCGGTCGCCGCATCCTTGACGATCACGATGGCTTCAGCGAATGCGTACAGCTTGGTGCTGTCCACTTTACCCTGCTGGGCTTTTTGTTTTTTTGTCAGCTTGGCCATTTACAAACCCTCCACCGTCACGCCCATGGAGCGTGCAGAGCCAGCCAATGTACGGACAGCAGCGTCCACATTGGCGGCATTCATGTCTTTGAACTTGGTCTTGGCGATTTCCTCGAGCTGGGCGCGAGTGATCTTGCCGACCTTGGTGCTCAGTGCGTTTGGTGAACCTTTTTCCAGCTTGATGGCCTTCTTGATCAAAACCGTCGCAGGCGGCGTCTTGATGATGAAGGTGAAGCTCTTGTCAGCAAAGGCCGTAATGACCACCGGCAGCGGCAGGCCGGGCTCGACACCTTGGGTCTGCGCATTGAATGCCTTGCAGAACTCCATGATGTTGAGGCCGCGCTGACCGAGCGCAGGGCCAATGGGTGGGGATGGATTGGCCTTACCAGCTGGTACTTGCAGCTTGATAAAACCGACGATTTTTTTCGCCATGGTTTTCTCCTTGCGGGTAATAACGCCGAACTTGCTGATGCAAGAATAGGCTCCCCGGGGCTAACGACTCACAAATTGCATTCACACCGAGTCGGAAAGTGTGATGCCCAAAAATTCAACAAATCAGGTTTTTTCGACCTGCGAAAACTCTAACTCCACCGGCGTGGAGCGACCGAAAATCATCACGGAAACGCGCACTCGGCTCTTCTCGTAATTCACCTCTTCCACCGATCCATTGAAATCCGTGAAAGGGCCCTCCTTGACCCGAACCAACTCACCCGCCATGAACTCGACCTTGTGCCGGGGCTTGTCAGTGCCTTCCTGCATCTGGCTGACGATTTTCTGCACCTCTTCTTCAGAGATGGGAGCGGGGCGATTCTTCGCACCACCGACAAATCCAGTGACCTTGTTGGTGTGCTTGACCAAGTGCCAAGTGTCATCATCCATGACCATCTCGACGAACACATAACCAGGGAAAAGCCGACGCTCCGTTGTTTTGCGCTGGCCGTTCTTCATCTCGACCACCTCTTCGGTGGGCACCAAAATGCGACCAAACTTATCCTGCATTCCGGAGCGAGCAATGCGCTCGAGGATGTTGCGCTCAACTGCTTTTTCCATACCAGAATAAGCGTGGACAATGTACCAGCGCAAATCAGGATTGGAGGATGCAGCCCCACCAGGGGCATCCGCCCCAGTCAACTCCACAACGCTTGTCATGATTTTCTCCAGCCCAGAATCAGGTCGTAAAACACCCACTCAAGGGTCTTGTCGGTCAACCACAAGAACAGCGCCATGATCACGACAAATGCAAACACATAAGCCGTCATCTGAACGGTTTCTTTGCGCGTAGGCCATACCACCTTTTTGACTTCACGCCAAGCATCACGAGCGAAGGCGACAAACTGCCGCCCTGATTCTGAAACCAGAAATACGGCCGCAGCAACGACGAGGCCCACCAGCAACGCAGCCCATTGCACGATCGGACCTTGCTTGCCCAGCAAATAAAAGCCCGCCACGGAAGCAATGACCAAAGCCACGGCCGCAGCGAGCTTGGCCTTGTCCGCCCCGGTATTGACGGTTTCAACTTGTGTAGTGGCCATGTGTAAAATTCCTGCTTCGATTTCTGGCGTCGCCTAAGACGCCGAAGCCCGCCAATTCATGGCGGGCTTTTTTGACCACATTCAAGTGGCAGGGGCAGTAGGAATCGAACCTACAACCTTCGGTTTTGGAGACCGACGCTCTGCCAATTGAGCTATACCCCTATGAACACGCTTTAAGCAATGATCTTGGCCACGACGCCAGCGCCCACGGTGCGGCCGCCTTCACGGATGGCGAAGCGCAGGCCTTCTTCCATGGCGATGGGGTTGATCAG
>NZ_NCFM01000033.1:0-29808 GCF_002281195.1 Acidovorax sp. 35-64-16
CGGCCCGACGATGAAACATTACCCCCACGCTCCCCACTTCGTGTGGTCGCTGCCCCCCGAGGGGGCCGCTTTTCATCTTGGGGCGGCCCGACGATGAAAAACAAAACCGTGGCGGCCTGGCTCGCCTTTGTGGGCGGGCCTTTGGGCCTGCACCGCTTTTATCTGCATGGCCTTTCCGACATGATCGGCTGGCTGCTGCCCATTCCCACTGCACTGGGCCTGTACGGCATCCAGCGGGTGCAGGCGCTGGGGCAGGATGATCACTACAGCTGGGTGCTGATCCCGCTGCTCGGGTTCACCATCGCAGGCTGTGCGCTGCAAGCCATTCTGTATGGCCTCATGGCCCCCGAGAAATGGAATGACCGCTTCAACCCGGCGGCCGCACCGGACGCACCTGCTGGCCGCACCCGGTGGGCCACCATTTTCGCCATCGGCCTCGCGCTGATGATCGGCACGACCGTGTTGATGGCCAGTCTGGCGTTCAGCTTTCAGCGCTACTTTGAATACCAGATCGAGGAAGCACGCAAGATCTCTCAATAACGGCTGATTTCAAGCAAAAAGAGCTGAAAGCGCTTTATTGACAAGCGCCTGCAGCTCTTTTTTTGATAGCAAATTGCAGAATCAATACAGCTGCAGACTGACCCAGTAGGCAATGGCCGCAACGAAGGCGCTGGCCGGAATGGTCAGAACCCAGGCCCAGATGATGTTGCCCGCCACGCCCCAGCGCACCGCGCTGGCGCGCTGCGTGGAGCCCACGCCGACAATGGCGCCGGTGATGGTGTGCGTAGTGGACACGGGAATCCCCATCGCGGTGGCCAGGAACAGCGTCATCGCCCCGCCCGTCTCGGCGCAGAACCCGCCCACGGGCTTGAGCTTGGTGATTTTCTGCCCCATCGTTTTCACGATGCGCCAGCCACCGAACATGGTGCCCAAACCGATGGCCAGGTAACAGCTCACGATGGTCCACGTGGGCGGAGAGGCATCCGCGGTCGACGCATAACCCGTGGCGATCAGCAGCAGCCAGATGATGCCGATGGTCTTTTGGGCATCGTTACCACCGTGCCCGAGGCTATAGGCTCCGGCCGATACCAGTTGCAGGCGGCGAAACCACTTGTCCACCCTGCTGGGGCGTGCGCGCCTGAACATCCATGACACCGCAACCATCATCAGCGAGCCCAGCAAAAAGCCCAGCAATGGCGACACAAAAATGAAGGCCACCGTCTTGAGGATGCCGGTGGACACCAGCGAGCCGGCACCCGCCTTGGCGATCACGGCACCCACGATGCCGCCAATCAGCGCATGCGAGGAGCTGCTGGGAATTCCGTAGTACCAGGTGATCACGTTCCAGGTGATCGCCCCCACCAGCGCGCCAAACACCACATGGGTGTCCACCACGCCCGGCTGGACAATGCCTTTGCCCACCGTAGCCGCCACGCTGAGGTGAAAGACAAAAATGGCCACCACGTTGAAGAACGCGGCAAACAGGACGGCCTGGGCAGGTTTGAGCACGCCGGTGGACACCACCGTGGCGATCGAATTGGCGGCGTCGTGAAACCCGTTCATGAAATCGAACAGGAGCGCCAGGGCAACGAGCAGAACCACAACCCACAGGGCTGCTTGTACGGTTTCCATGTTGATCCGCCCGGTTGGTCAGGAGTTTTCGAGGACGATGCCCTCGATGCAGTTGGCCACGTCCTCGCACTTGTCGGTGATGGTCTCCAGCAGCTCGTAAATGGCCTTGAGCTTGATCACCTCGCGCACATCGGGCTCTTCGCGAAACAGCTTGCTCATGGCGCTGCGCATCACGCGGTCGGCGTCGCTTTCGAGGCGGTCGATTTCTTCACAGGTCTTGAGCGCGGCTTCTGCCACGGCCGGGTCCGCAATCTTGCCCAGCAGCCTCACGGCGTCGCGCAGACGCTCGCAGCATTTCAGGCTCAGATCGGTCAGGCGCGTGATCTCCTCGGTCATGTGGTGCACGTCGTACAGCGCCATGGTCTCGGCCGAATCCTGGATCAGGTCGGCCACATCGTCCATGGTGTTGATGAGCGAGTGGATCTGCTCACGGTCGATCGGCGTGATGAACGTCTTGTGGATCAGCCGATTGACATCCTGGGTGACGCGGTCGGCAGCGCGCTCTGCGTTGTCCACGTCCTGGTTGTACTTGTCGCGCAGGTGGGGATCACTGTAGTTGGCCACCAGCTGCGAAAAGGCCCGGGCGGCCTCGACGATGCGGTCCGCATGCTGGTTGAACATTTCGAAAAAATTGCCTTCGCGCGGCAATAGCTTGCCAAACAGCATGGGAGCTCCTAGGACGGATCGGAATAAAAATGGCCACTTACCATCCGTTCATGACGGAAAAGTGACCAATTTGTGACATTTAAGAATGCGCGAAGTTTAACCGCCCGCCAATTCACGCCCGGCGCAGACGCTGCGCGCCACACCAGAATCACCCGCTGCGGAAGATGAAATACACCGCACCCAGCATGCACAGGCCCGCCCACAGGTAGTCCCATTTCAGGGGCTGGTCGAGATAAAACACCGCAAAAGGCACAAAAACCGACAGCGTGATGACTTCTTGCATGATCTTGAGCTGCCCCACATTGAACTGCGTGTAGCCGATGCGGTTGGCGGGCACCTGCAGCAGATACTCGAACAGCGCAATGCCCCAGCTGACCACTGCCGCCATGTACCAGGGCGATGTGGCCATGTTCTTCAGGTGGCCATACCAGGCAAACGTCATGAAGACATTGCCGGCCACCAGCAACATCACGGTTTGCAGACCAACGGGAAGCGATTGCAGATAGTTCATGGACACCATGCCATAGAGCGATAAAAACAAAATACAAACCCAATGCGGCTCTAGCCCTTATTGAATAAGCGCAGGTAGCTATAACTAATATAGCATTTTACATCCACCAGGCGGTCACAAAAAAAGGCACTGCCGCCACGGCAGTGCCTTTGAAAGAACGCCAGCGCCCGCAGGCGCCTCGCTCACTCGCCCAGGTAGGCGGCGCGCACGCGCGGGTCGCTCAGCAATTCCTGGCCAGGGCCGGTCATGGTGATCAGACCCGACTCCATCACGTAGCCGCGGTCGGCAATGGCCAGTGCGCGGCTGGCATTTTGTTCGACCAGCAAGATGGTGACGCCGAGCTGGTACACGTCGCGCACCACCTCAAAAATCTTGTCCACCATGATGGGCGACAGGCCCATGGAGGGCTCGTCGAGCAGCAGCACCTTGGGCTGGCTCATCAGCGCGCGGCCCATGGCCAGCATTTGCTGCTCGCCACCCGACATGGTGCCGGCCAGCTGGTCCTTGCGCTCGCGCAGGCGCGGGAAGATGGTGAACATCTTCTCGATGTCTGCCGCAATGCCTGCCTTGTCGTTGCGAATGTAGGCGCCCATCTGCAGGTTCTCGGTGATGGTCATGCGCGCAAACACGCCGCGGCCCTCAGGCACCATCACCAGGCCCTTTTTCACCAGGTCCCACGCGCCCTTGCCCTTGATGCTTTCGCCCAGGTACAGGATGTCGCCATCGTTGATGGGCAGCGTGCCGGTGATGGCCTTCATGGTGGTGGTCTTGCCGGCGCCGTTGGAGCCGATCAGCGACACGAGCTCACCTTCGCGCACCTCGAAGTCCACACCCTTCACGGCCTGGATACCGCCGTAGGCCACTTTCAGGTTCTTCACCTGCAGCAGAACCTTGTTGGATTTTTCGGCCATTCTCAGTGTCCTCCGGTGCCCAGATAGGCCTCAATCACTTTTTCGTTCTTCTGCACGGTGGCAGGCGTGCCTTCTGCAATCTGCTTGCCGTAGTCGAGCACCGTCACGCGGTCGCACAGGCCCATCACCAGCTTCACGTCATGCTCGATCAGCAAGATGGTGCGGTTGTCGTTGCGAATGCGGTCGATCAGCTCGCGCAGCTGCACCTTTTCGGTGGCGTTCATGCCGGCGGCGGGCTCGTCCAGCGCGATCAGCTGGGGGTCGGTGGCCAGGGCCCGGGCAATCTCCAGGCGGCGTTGGTCGCCATAGCTCAGGGTGCGCGCCTTGTAGTCGGCAAACTTGCCAATGCCCACGTATTCAAGCAGCTCTTGCGCCCGCTTGGCAATGGCAGCCTCTTCTTCCTTGAAGCTCTTGGTGCGCAGCACGGCGCCCAGCAGGCCCGATTTGGTGCGGATATGGCGGCCCACCATCACGTTCTCCAAGGCCGTCATTTCGGCGAACAGGCGAATGTTCTGGAAGGTGCGGGCGATGCCCGCCTTGGCCACTTCGTGCACGGCCGTGGGCTCGTAGGGCTTGCCCGCGAGCTCGAACGTGCCGCTGTCGGGCGTGTAAAGGCCGGTGATCACGTTGAAAAACGTGGTCTTGCCCGCGCCGTTGGGGCCGATCAGGCCATAAACCTGGCCACGTTCAATGGTGATGCCCACGTCGGACAGCGCCTGCAAGCCGCCAAAGCGCTTGGAGATGCCGGCAACCCGCAGCACCACATCTTTGTTTTGTTCTGCCATGTTTTCGCTCTTTGTGGTGTTCAGGTCTTCTGTGTGAGGCTCTTGCCGCGCTCGGGCGCTGGCCACAGACCACGGGGACGCAACAGCATGATGACGATCATGGCCAGCGCGATGAGCAGCTGGCGCAGGATGGCAGAGTCAATGCGCCCGTCGGTCATGGCCTGCAGCGGGCCGGCCACATAGCGCAGCACCTCGGGCAGGGCCGACAGCAGCACGGCGCCCAGAATCACGCCAGGAATGTGGCCAATGCCGCCCAGCACCACCATGGCGACGATCATGACCGACTCCATCAGGCTGAACGACTCGGGCGAGACAAAGCCCTGAAAGGCACCGAACATGGCGCCCGACACGCCGCCGAACGAGGCCCCCATGCCAAAGGCCAGCAGCTTCATGTTGCGCGTGTTGATGCCCATGGCCTTGGCGGCGATTTCGTCTTCGCGGATGGCCATCCAGGCGCGGCCGATGCGCGAATCCTGCAGGCGGTAGCAAATGATGACGCTGACGACCACCAGCACCAGGAACAGGTAGTAGTAGAGCGTGACGGAGTTGATGTCAAAGCCAAACAGCTCCAGCCGCTTGCCCAGATCGAGCCCGAAGATCTTGACCGAGTCGATCTGGCCCATGCCCTTGGGGCCGTTGGTCAGGTTGACGGGGTGATCGAGGTTGTTCAGGAAGATGCGGATGATTTCGCCAAAGCCCAGGGTCACGATGGCCAGGTAATCGCCGCGCAGCTTGAGGGTGGGAGCCCCCAGCACCGCCCCGAAGATCGCCGCCACCAGCGCCGCCAGTGGTATCACGAGCCACAGCGAGGTGTGCAGCCCGTTGGGAAACATGGCGGCAAATGCCGCAAAGTTGTCCGCCAGGTGCGGCGATGCCATCAGGGCAAACAGGTAGGCACCCACGGCATAAAACGCCACATAGCCCAGGTCGAGCAGGCCGGCATAGCCGACCACGATGTTCAGGCCCAGGGCCAGCATCACATAGAGCAGCGCCAGGTCGGCAATGCGCACCCAGGCGTTGCCGAAATATTGCAGGATCAGTGGCAGGACCAGCAGGGCAATGCCGCCCAGGATCCAGTTGAGTTTGGTGTTTTTCATGGTCTGGTGCTCCTCAGGCGCGATCCGCCACACGCTCACCCAGCAGGCCCGAGGGGCGCAGCGTCAGGATGATGATGAGCACGATGAACGCAAAGATGTCGGTGTAGTGGCTGCCCAGCACACCGCCCGTGAGCGCACCGATGTAGCCCGAACCGATGGCCTCGATCAGGCCCAGCAGGATGCCCCCCACCACGGCGCCGGCCAGATTGCCGATGCCGCCAAAAACCGCCGCCGTGAAGGCCTTGAGCCCTGGAAGGAAGCCCATGGTGTGCTGCGCCGTGCCGTAGTTGGACGCATACATGATGCCGGCGATGGCGGCCAGGACGGCGCCGATGATGAAGGTGGCCGAGATCACCATGTCGGGTTTGACGCCCATGAGCGAGGCCACGCGGGGGTTTTCTGCCGTGGCACGCATGGCGCGGCCGAGCTTGGTGTAATTCACCAGGTACATAAGCGCAGCCAGGGCCACCACGGTCACGCCCAGAATCAAAATCTGGGTGGATGTGATGACCGCCCCGCCCACCTCGAACGGCGCGGCCGGCAGCAAGGTGGGGTACGACTTGTAGTTGGGCTTCCAGATGATCATGGCCAGCGTCTGCAGCAGGATCGACATGCCGATGGCCGTGATCAGCGGCGCCAGACGCGGGCTGGTGCGCAGCGGTTTGTAAGCCACCTTCTCGATCACGAAATTGAGGGTGGCGGCCACCACGCAGGCGATGATGGTGGCCAGCAGCAGGATGAGCCAGCCGGGGGCGCCTGGCATGGCGTCCTGCATGAGCCCTATGCAACTCCAACTGGTGAGAGCGCCGACCATGAGCACTTCGCCATGGGCAAAATTGATCAGCTGAATAATGCCGTACACCATCGTGTAGCCCAAGGCTATCAAGGCGTACATGCTGCCGAGAACCAGACCGTTGATGATCTGCTGCAGCAAAATGTCCATAAGAGAAGTCCTTCGTTTGTGACGTACCCACCGCTTTGGCACCGAAATCGGTACAGCCTTGTGGGCCCGACTGCCATGTAGCAAAAAACCCGCCAGGAGTGCAGCTGTGCGGGTTTGAGGACGGGATTGTAGCGAGTAGTCTGTGGCCGCCCGGGCCCCGGTCGGCGGGGTTTTCCCTTGGGTTTCAGGCCCATCAGCCAGGGACGCCGTGCATAAGCAAGGTTGATGGACCTACCGCACAAGACGTTCAGATTTATCACCGCAAGCGTGCCCATGCGGCCGCCACACCGCCAACACCCATCGCGGCGTCTGCGGCCATGGCATTCAGTGCAGCCCGCAGGTTGCGTTCAAGGCGTCTGCGGATCCGGGTCGATGGCAGCGGCTGTGACAGCGACGGCCGCATTGCGCGCGCGCATGTCCCGCAGCTTTTGCGCAATCTTGATTTCCAGGCCCCGCTCGACCGGCTGGTAGAAGCCCGGCTCGTCCATGCCGTCGGGCAGGTAGCGCTCGCCGGCGGCAAAACCGCCCTCCTCGTCGTGCGCGTAGCGGTAGCCCTTGCCATAGTCCAGCGCTTTCATGAGCTTGGTGGGCGCGTTGCGCAGGTGCATGGGCACGGGGCGCGTGCTGTCCTGCTTTACCAGGGCGCGGGCGGCGTTGTAGGCCTTGTAGACGGCGTTGGACTTGGGCGCCACGGCCAGGTAGACCACGCATTCGGCCAGCGCCAGCTCGCCCTCGGGGCTGCCCAGGCGCTCGTACACCTCGGCGCAGTCGAGTGCCAGGCGCAGCGCGCGCGGGTCGGCCAGGCCAATGTCTTCGCTGGCCATGCGCACCAGGCGGCGCGCCATGTAGCGCGGGTCGGCGCCGCCGTCGAGCATGCGCACCAGCCAGTACAGCGCCGCGTCGGGGTCAGAGCCGCGCACCGATTTGTGCAGCGCGCTGATGGTGTCGTAGAACTGCTCGCCGCCTTTGTCATAGCGTCGCATGCGCTCGCCCAGCACCTTGAGCAGCCAGGCGTCGGTGATTTCGGCCAGCTGCTCCTGCTGCGCCGCCATCTCCAGCGTCTCCAGCGTGTTGAGCAGGCGCCGGGCATCGCCATCGGAATACGCCACAAGCCGCTCGACCGCTTCATTTTCAATAGCACGTAGCGCTTTCTGCGATTGGGCTAGAGCCACAATTTGCTTCAAATCCTCGACAGAGAGCGGCTGCAGCACATACACCGCCGCGCGCGACAGCAGCGCGGAGTTGACCTCGAACGACGGGTTCTCGGTGGTGGCTCCGATGAAGGTGAACAGCCCGCTTTCGACATGCGGCAAGAACGCATCCTGCTGGCTTTTGTTGAAGCGGTGCACTTCGTCCACAAACACGATGGTGCGTTGCTGCATGAGCCCATCGCGCGCGGCCTCGGCGCGCTCCACGGCGTCGCGGATGTCCTTGACGCCACCCAGCACCGCGCTGATGCTGATGAACTGCGCATCGAACGCGTCGGCCATGAGGCGCGCGATGGTCGTCTTGCCCACACCCGGCGGGCCCCACAGGATGCAGCTGTGCGGGCGGCCCGACTCGAACGCCAGGCGCAGCGGCATGCCCGGCCCCAGCACATGCTGCTGGCCGATGACTTCGGAGAGCTGGCGCGGGCGCAGGCGCTCGGCCAGGGGCTGGTGGGAGACTGCGGCAGGTTTCACGTTCGAAAAGCCGGCGACCGCTTTTCAAGTCGCCAGCGCATCGGTGTTCATCGGTTTTTCTTTTGCAGCTCGCTCTGGATGGCAGGCAACGCGTCTTCGTAGTTGAAGCCATTTTGTGACTTCAGCGGCGGCAAACTGACTTGCTTGTTCAACCACTCTCTCAAACTCTGACCTTCGCCGGGTCGTACCAGCGGATCATGGCTGTTACCCGGATAACGGAACGAAGTGAGGTTCTGCGGATTGTCTTTGAACTTCTCTTCAAAGCCGACCGCGGGAAACTGTTTGCTGCCGCCAGCCCATGGGTCTAAGTCCTCGTTGGACGACCACATCGGCAATCGGGTGTCCCATTTCCACAGATGCTCATAGTGCCGGTTCACGCTCTGCTTGTGGCAGATGCCGCCCTTAACTTGGGGTTCGTTGCGATTCCAGTTATAGGTGGTTCGGCAGCCCTCACTGTGACCGCTCAAGAAAATCGGCAAGTCCGTGAGCGCTTTGATCCACCGGATCACTTCTTGAATGTCGTCGCCCCGCGCCGCGAGGCGTGCGGGGTTCTTGGCGGTGTAAATGCCCTCTGCGGCCCGCTCGCCAGCGCGTCGAAGCTGTTCTTCTGGCGATCCGCCAGGGCATCCCGTCTTGTTCCCATCGCGCGTCACGAACTCCGGCGAGACGACGGCAAAGCCTTCACGGTAGTAGAACTGCGCAATCGTGGTTTCCCAGCCCCACATGCCACCGCATCCATGGTTGTGGATGATGACGCCGCGCACGCCCGGCAACTTCTGAAGCATGACCTCGAATTTCTCGCGGTAAACCGCACCGAACAGCGGCATGTACAAAGTGCTGCGATCCAGAACATTTTTTGCCTGGGCCTTGTCGTAGGCAGGAGCATCTTTCCACTGCTGGGCATGCGCGTACGTCGCCGTGCTACCCAGCGCGAGCATGGCCAACCACGACGCGATCACGCGAGTATTCAGGCTTCGGTTTTTTGGCTTCACTGTTCCCCCCTTGAATTTGGCTTATTCATGGTCGCCCCGTGTTGCTTGCAGCACTTTAAAGAATGCGCCATGAAATCATCACAGTGAGATTCTGCATGACAAGCGCATCCAACCCGGGTCAAGAACAGGCAGTCTGCGGAAATGACTACCACCGCACCATGTCTGTGTGGATGCGCTGGGGTGGCGCAGATCAACTCTCAGTCAAAAGCACTGCCAGCGCTTTACCTTCAAGCGGTCGCAGCTATCTTTTACGCAGCAATTTACTGCTTTACCACATCCGCGCCTTGCGGCGGCTTGAACTGGAAGGTGGCGGGCGGCAGGGCGGGGTTGGTCTGCATGCCCGTGAAGCGGATGGCCGAGCGCTGGCCAAAGCTGTCCAGAATGTCGAGCGCGGCCAGTTGTTCACCCGCAAAGCCTACGCGCACGCTCTGCAATTGGCCATCTTTGGTCTTGGGACGCGCCAGCACCCATTGCAGGCCATCCTGGTCGGGGGCGGCTTCCAGCGTGAAATCGGCCTTCAGCGCCGACAGGTCGGGCGCAGAGGCCAGCAGCGCGGCGGGCGTGCTGCCCAAAGCCTGGGACTGGGCACGCTGGGTGACCTGGTTCAGATCGGTGTCGTAAAGCCACAGCGTTTGCCCATCGGCCACGATGGTCTGTTCGAAAGGCTTTTTGTAAACGAACTTGAACCGCCCCGGCCGCTGGAACTCGAATGTGCCACTGCTGGTTTTGGTGCGCGCGACCTGGCCGTCTTTCGGGGGCGAGGTGACCACCTGGGTAAAGTCGGCGCGGCCGGTCTGGCTGCCCTTCATGAAGGATTCAAGGCTTTTTAGCCCGTCAGCGCTTGCCAGCTGTGCGCCAGCTGCTATCAAAATTGCAATAGCGATTTTTTTCAACAGAAACTCCTTTGGGGTGACCGCAGGGCCGGGCTCATTGCCCTGCCCCCGTCATTCACTGCGTGCGGGTACCAGCACTTCACGCTGGCCGCTGGTGGTCAGGCCACTGACCAGACCCGCCTTTTCCATGTCTTCGAGCAGGCGTGCCGAGCGGTTGTAGCCAATGCGCAGCTTGCGCTGCACGTAGGAGATGCTGGCCTTGCGGTCTTTGAGCACCACTTCCACGGCCTGGTCGTACATGGGGTCTTTCTCGCCGCCGTCACCACCGTCTGCGGTCAGATCACTGTCGCCGTCCACAGTTCCCCCTTCGAGCACGCCCTCAATGTAATCAGGGTCGCCCTGGCTCTTGAGGTAGCTCACCACGCGGTGCACTTCTTCGTCACTGACAAAGGCGCCGTGCACACGGATCGGCAGGCCGGTGCCGCTGGCCATGTAGAGCATGTCGCCCATGCCCAGCAGGGCCTCGGCACCCATCTGGTCAAGGATGGTGCGGCTGTCGATCTTGGAGCCTACCGAAAACGCAATGCGGGTGGGAATGTTGGCCTTGATGAGGCCGGTGATCACATCCACGCTGGGGCGCTGGGTGGCCAAAATCAGGTGAATGCCCGCCGCACGCGCCTTTTGCGCCAGGCGGGCAATCAGCTCTTCGATCTTCTTGCCCACCACCATCATCAGGTCGGCCAGCTCGTCGATGATCACCACGATGTGCGGCAAGCGCTGCAGCGGCTCAGGACTTTCGGGCGTGAGGCTGAAGGGGTTGTAGATGAATTCTTCGCGCGCCTTGGCTTCGTCGATCTTGACGTTGTAGCCCGCCAGGTTGCGCACACCGAGCTTGGACATGAGCTTGTAGCGCCGCTCCATCTCGGCCACGCACCAGTTCAGGCCGTTGGCGGCCTGCTTCATGTCGGTGACCACGGGCGCCAGCAGGTGCGGAATGCCTTCGTAGACCGACATTTCCAGCATTTTGGGGTCGATCATCAACAGGCGCACATCGCGTGCCTCGGCCTTGTACAAGAGCGAGAGGATCATGGCGTTGATACCGACCGATTTGCCCGATCCGGTGGTGCCGGCCACCAGCACATGCGGCATCTTGGCCAGGTCGGCCACCACCGGGTTGCCCACGATGTCCTTGCCCAGGCCCATGGTGAGCATGCTCTTGGCTTCGTGGTAGACCTGCGAGCCCAGAATTTCAGACAGGCGGATGGACTGGCGCTTGGCGTTGGGCAGCTCCAGCGCCATATAGTTTTTACCGGGAATGGTCTCCACCACGCGGATGGACACCAGGCTGAGCGAGCGCGCCAGGTCTTTGGCCAGGCCCACGATCTGTGAGCCTTTCACGCCGGTGGCCGGCTCGATTTCGTAGCGCGTGATCACCGGGCCGGGCATGGCCGCCACCACGCGCACCTCCACGCCAAAGTCCTTGAGCTTTTTCTCGATGAGGCGGCTGGTCATCTCCAGTGTCTCGGGTGCCACGGTCTCCTGGCGTAGCAAAGGGCCGTCGAGCAGGTCCACCAGCGGCAGCTTGCTGTCGGGCATTTCGGTGAACAAGGGCTTTTGCCGCTCTTTGACCACGCGGGCGCTTGGGGGCACATCCGCCAGCACCGGCTCGATGATCTGCACCGGCGCAGGATGGTGCTCTTCGCTTTCGGTGCGCTCTTCCAGCACCACCACGGCGCGCTCGCGTGCGGCCCTGCGACCCACGGCCACATCCTTGGCCACTTCGCGGCGGGCCAGGCGCGACCGCACCAGGGCATCAATGCGGGCACCCAGCACCTCGGCCACATGCCCCCAGGAAAAACGGAACACAAGGGCAGCCCCCAGCACCAGGACCACGATGCCCAGCAAGCCCGAGCCCGTAAAACCCAGCCATTTCACACTGGCAGGCCCCACGATGTAGCCCAGCACGCCCCCCGCATGCCCCGGCAGCAGCGCTTCGAGGCGGTAAAGGCGCGACCATTCCAGCGCCGTACTGGCGCTCATGAGCAGCGCCAGCCCACCCCAGAACAACGCACGGCGCACGGCGGGGCTTGCGGCACCCACCACAGGTTCGCCGCCACGCATCCAGCGCGCCAGCGAAGCAATCCAGGCACGCACCCCTGCCGCCACACACCACCACACCGAAAACCCCAGCATGAAATAGCTGCCGTCAGCCAGCCAGGCACCAAACCGCCCTGCCCAATTGGCCACCAACCGGTCGCCGCGCGTGCCCGAGGTGGACCAGGCAGCGTCCTGTGCGGAGTAGCTGGACAGCGCCAGCAGCCAGAAAACCAGCGCCAGCAGGCCCACAACAAGGCCTATTTCGTGGCCGAAGCGGGCTGCACCGGTGCGGGGTGCAGACCGGGCCGAAGAAGAAGCATTCAGGGTATTGAGTGAATAGGTCATAAGCGTGCCGGGCAAGCTTACCCCATGCACCACAAGGGTCACACCGTCCCGCAGTGGCAACCCAGCCACACACATTAAGGATGACCTGCATAACTCCCTGTGGTCTGTGATAGCGCGGCCTCGGGCGGTCCACTGCGCTGCTTTTCGTGCCAATAGCCGAGCTATTGGCCGCAAAAAGACGCCTTGTGGCCCATCCCGATCCACACTACCACCGACCGCGAGGGTTATGCAGGTCATCCCGAACATCCGGTAACGCCCGTGACGTTATCTTGCTGTTCTGGCGCGCGCATCACGCCCCCGCACCACCGCCATCAGCGCGGCCCCCGTTGATATGGCATCGCGCAACCTGTGCCGCAACAGGTTTTTCATGGGTTCTTACAATCGCGCTGATTGATAAGGGGTCACCTGAAAAGGCCGCGTGCGGTGGATACTTGACGGCTGATTCCGCATTTTTTCAACAGCATCTGGCTTGAGGCCAATGCAAAACACAGGTTTAGTCCATGTCCACCACCCAACACGCGAAAGTTCTGATCCTCGGATCTGGCCCTGCAGGCTATACGGCGGCTGTCTATGCGGCGCGCGCCAACCTGAACCCGGTGCTCATCACCGGCATCGCGCAGGGCGGCCAGCTCATGACCACCACCGAGGTGGACAACTGGCCAGCCGACGTGCACGGCGTGCAGGGTCCGGACCTGATGCAGCGCTTTCTGGAGCATGCCGAGCGCTTCAAGACACAAATCATTTTTGACCACATCAACAAGGTCGATTTCAGCCAGCGCCCCTTTACGCTGACGGGCGACAGCGGCACCTACACCTGCGACTCGCTCATCATCGCCACCGGCGCATCGGCCAAATACCTGGGCCTGCCCTCCGAAGAGGCTTTCATGGGCAAGGGCGTTTCGGGCTGTGCCACCTGCGATGGCTTCTTCTACCGCGACCAGGACGTGTGCGTGGTAGGCGGCGGCAACACGGCCGTGGAAGAGGCCCTGTACCTGTCGAACATTGCACGCAAGGTGACGCTGGTGCACCGGCGCGACAAATTCAAGGCCGAGCCCATTCTGGTGGACAAGCTCAACGAAAAGGTGGCTGCCGGCAAGATCGAGCTCAAGGTGTTCCACACCCTCGACGAGGTGCTGGGCGACAACACGGGCGTGACGGGCATCCGCGTCAAGAGCACGGTGGATGGCAGCACGCAGGACATCGCGCTGCAAGGCTGCTTCATCGCCATTGGCCATGCGCCCAATACCGACATCTTCCAGGGCCAGCTGACCATGGAAAACGGCTATATCGTCACGCAAGGCGGCCTCAAGGGCTTTGCCACGCAGACCAGCGTGCCTGGCATCTTTGCCGCGGGCGACGTGCAGGACCATGTGTACCGCCAGGCCATCACCAGTGCAGGCACCGGCTGCATGGCGGCCCTGGACGCCCAGCGCTTCCTCGAACAGGAGTCTTGAGAGAGCCAGGGCGTCCCCAGGCTCCGTCGCTGTGCGGGTCGCTGCCTCCTAGTGGGGGCTTATCTCTCTTGGGGCGGCCCGGCGACAAAAAGTGAGCCGCAGGCTATAATCTGCGGCTTTGCTGAATTCGGCCCGTTTTTGCGGTCCTCCGAAACAGGCAAATCGGGTTACCGCCACCCCTTCTGGCGAGGTGAGGCCGCTAGCCAACCTGGGCAAACAAGCCCAGGGCCCAGCGAACGGCCGTTAAAAAGTATCGGAGTGTCCTCATGGCACGCGTCTGCGACGTAACGGGCAAGAAGCCCATGGTCGGGAACAACGTTTCCCACGCCAACAACAAAACCAAGCGCCGGTTCCTGCCGAACCTGCAATACCGCCGTTTCTGGGTTGAGACCGAAAACCGCTGGGTTCGCCTGCGTGTTTCGAGCGCTGCCCTGCGTTTGATCGACAAGAACGGTATCGACTCGGTGCTCGCAGACCTGCGCGCACGTGGTCAGGCTTAAGGAGAAGCACCATGGCAAGCAAAGGCGGACGCGACAAGATCAAGCTGGAATCCACTGCGGGTACCGGTCATTTCTACACCACGACCAAGAACAAGAAGACCATGCCCGAGAAGATGGCGATCATGAAGTTTGATCCCAAGGCTCGCAAGCATGTCGAATACAAGGAAATGAAGCTGAAGTAATTCAGCCTCAGGTCTTTCGGAAAAACCGCCCTGCCGCAAGGTTGGGCGGTTTTTTCATGCCCGCGCCCACCATGCGAGGGTGAACTTGCCAAAACACCCGCTGCGTTGTCGCCCCGGCGGGCGGGGCTCAATCATCATCAGGGCAACCGTCAGGCCTGCGCCGCGCGCAAGCGCATCGAAAAATCATGCAGCGCCGCAATGCCACTCTCCTCGGCCCGGCGGCACCAGGCCTGCAGATCCAGCGTGAGCTGCTCACGCGAGCGCGAGGTGTTCAGCCACAGCTGGCGCAATTCCTCACGCATGGTGATCATGGTGTCGAGCACGGGCGAAGCGGCGCGCACCTGCGCCAATTGCGGCAATGCCATGGCGGGCACCTTTTCCACATCGCGGTGCAGCCAGCGCCTGGCCACCTTGAGCACCGTTGCATCAGCCTGGCGCGCCTGCAACGCGGCCAGCTCGGCCCGGCAGGCGTGGCGCACACCGCGCGCATAGGCGGCCATCACTTCATAGCGGTTGGCAATCAGGGCCTCCAGCGTCTTTTCGTCGGCCACGGGCTTCACCTCGCCCAGTTGCAGCCTGGGCGGCACTTTTTTGACCGTGGCCCAGCCCATCGCCTGCATCAGGCGGATATAGGCCCAGCCGATATCGAACTCATAGGGCTTGACCGAAAACTTGGCCGACGTGGGGTAGGTGTGGTGGTTGTTGTGCAGCTCTTCGCCGCCAATGACGATGCCCCAGGGCGAGAAGTTGGTGCTGGCGTCGTGCGCCTCGAAGTTGCGATAGCCCCAGTAGTGGCCCACACCATTGACCACGCCAGCCGCCCAAAAAGGTATCCAGACCATCTGCACGGCCCACACAGCAGCGCCCAGCGCACCAAACAGGGCCAGATCCAGAATCAGCATCAGCGCCACCCCCTGCCAGCTGAAGCGGCTGTACAGGTTGCGCTCGATCCAGTCGTTCGGTGTGCCGTGGCCAAACTTTTTGATTGTTTCCAGGTTCTTCGACTCGGCACGGTACAGCTCGGCGCCGCGCCACATCACGGTGCCCAGGCCGCGCGTCTGCGGGCTGTGGGGGTCGTCCACGGTTTCACATCTGGCGTGGTGCTTGCGGTGAATCGCCACCCATTCCCTGGTGACCATGCCCGTGCCCATCCACAGCCAGAAACGAAAGAAATGCGCGGGAATGGCGTGCAGATCGAGCGCGCGGTGCGCCTGTGAGCGGTGCAGAAAAATCGTGACCGCTGCAATGGTGAGGTGGGTGGTTGCCAGGGTGTACAGCACGATCTGCCACCAGGTCAGGCGCCACAAGCCATGGCCCAGCCAATCCACGGCGGCGTTCAATACAGCCCCATCGGGTAACAGCATCATCAGCCCCCTTGCTTCAGCAAACCCGCACCCAACAGAACGGACTGCAACTCCTGGAGTGCCACGCCTCGCGTGAGTTCGGTGCATGGCAACGCGTTCAGGCCCATTTTCAACCGACGGAGCCGGTGCGCGCCCCCGCTGATCGGGTAAGAAAGTGTGAATGAACCCGGAGCGCCTAAGCGGGCGTCCCGGGTTGTTTCACCCTTCTCAGGCCTTTTTGGCCCAGACTGCCGCGAAAAACCCGTCGGTCTGGTGCAGGTGGGGCCACAGACGCAAATAGCCAGTGCCCGAGGCACCGCCGCTGCACAGGCTGCGGGCATCTGCCACTTTCAGTTGCTCCAGCAATTCACCGGCCTCCAGCATCTCGAAATCCGGGTGCGCGGCGCTGAACGCCTCGGCAATCGCCTCGTTTTCCTGGGGCAGGATGCTGCAGGTGGCATACACCAGTCGCCCACCCGGCTTGAGCAGGCGCGCTGCGCTGTCCAGGATGGCGGTTTGTTTGGCCACCAGTTCCTGCACGCTTTTGGCCGACTGGCGCCATTTGAGGTCGGGGTTGCGGCGCAGCGTGCCCAGGCCCGAACAAGGTGCATCCACCAGCACCCGATCCATCTTGCCCGCCAGGCGCTTGATGCGCTCGTCGCGCTCGTGGGCAATGGCCGCCGGGTGCACGTTCGACAGGCCGCTGCGCGCCAGCCTTGGTTTGAGCGCATCGAGCCGGTGGGCCGACACATCAAACGCATACAGGCGGCCGGTGCTGCGCATGGTGGCGCCAATGGCCAGCGTCTTGCCGCCCGCGCCCGCGCAAAAATCCACCACCATTTCGCCACGCTTGGCGTCCAGCAGCAGGGCCAGCAGCTGCGAGCCTTCGTCCTGCACCTCGATGGCGCCGCGCGTGAAGGCATCCAGCTTGGTCAGCGCGGGCTTGCCTTCAATGCGCAGGCCCCACGGAGAATAAGGGGTTGCTACCGATTTAATAGCTGCTTTCGCAAGCTCCTTCTGCACATCTGCCCGTTTTTCCTTCAAGGCATTGACACGCAGATCCAGTGGCGCACTTTGCGAAAGGCTCTCTACCAGCGGCCAAAAGCCTGCGCCCAGCTGGTCCTTGAGGGGCTGCACCAGCCATTCGGGCAGGTTGTGGCGGTGCCGCTCCATCAGGTCATCGGGCTTGACGGAGTCGCATTGTTCGAGCCAGTTCTTTTCTTGATCGGTCAGGCCGCCCAGCAAAAAGTCGCGCGGGCCATGGAACCCCAGAATGGCCAGGCGGCGCTCTTTGGGGCCGGAACCCGAAGGGGCCATGTGGTCAAACAACAGCTTTTTGCGCAGCACGTTGTAAACCGTCTCGGCCAGCGTGGCGCGCTCGCGGGGGCCAAGGCCCCGGTTGTCGCGGAAAAACCGCGAGACCACAGCGTCGGCGGGGTGTTCGAAGGTGAGGGTGAGCCGGATGAGTTCGGCACAGGCATCGATAAGTACTTTGGGGTGCATGCCCCGATTGTCCCACCGACACCCCGATCAGCGCGTGCCCCCACTCCCAGCACCACAACACCGCGGCACGCTACGCACTGCTGCTGGCGCTGGAATGCTCGCCCCCACGCAGCAGGCGTCCACAATCTGCAGGCTTTGCGGTCCCCCTTCACGCGTCTCTCTTTTTTCCGCCACTCCTGCCATGAACGAAAACGACCTGCCCGCTCTCATCCGCACACCACCAGGCCTGTACCGCCACTACAAGGGAATGCTCTACGAGGTGCTCGACACCGTGCGCCACAGCGAGACCCTGGAGCCCATGACGCTGTACCGCGCGCTCTATGGCCAGCGCGGCCTGTGGGTGCGCCCCGCCGCCATGTTTGAAGAACAGGTGCTCATCGACGGCGTGGTGCGGCCACGGTTTGAGCGGTACGGCGATTGCGCGGGTTCCGGCAATGAATTTGAGTCAAAATAGGCTCTAGCCCTTACCCATAAAGCGCTAACAGCTATTATTTTAATAGCTAAATCATTCCACCTGCAGCGGGCAGGCTTAGAGCGCCCGGACCAGCGCGCGCACGGCACGGGGGTAGATCACATGCTCCTGCGTCAGCACCCGGGCGGCCAGTGTCTGCGCCGTGTCGCCGGGCAGCACCGGCACCACGGCCTGATCGAGGATGGGCCCCACATCCAGCTCGGCCGTCACCTGGTGCACCGTCACACCGGCAAATTTGCAGCCCGCATCAATGGCGCGCTGGTGCGTGTTCAGCCCGGTGAAGGCCGGCAGCAGCGAGGGATGGATGTTGATCAGCCGCCCGGCGTAATGCGCCACAAAGCCCGGCGTGAGGATGCGCATGAACCCGGCAAGCACCACGAGCGCGGGCTGGTGGCGGTCGATGGTGGCCGCCAGCTCGGCGTCAAACGCTTCACGGCTGGCAAACGCCTTGTGGTCCAGCACTGCGGTGGCAATGCCCTGCGCGCGGGCAAAAACCAGCCCCTTGGCATCGGCCTTGTTGCTGACCACGGCCGCCACGCGCGCGCCATGGCGCTGCTCCCACTGCTCCTGCTGTGCGGTCTTGACGATGGTCGCCATGTTGGAGCCACCGCCAGAGATCAAAATCACGATATTCTTCATTTGCACCGGATTATCCCTGCCATGTCAGCACCCACACCGTTCAGCCCCGCCTCCCGCCCCCTCACGCCCAACGAGGCCCGCGTGCTCGCCACGCTGATGGAGAAAGCCCGCACCGTGCCCGACAGCTACCCCATGTCGCTCAACGGCCTGCTGACCGGCTGCAACCAGAAAACCAGCCGCGACCCGGTGATGAACCTCAGCGATGCCGAGGCGCAGGAGGCGCTGGACTCCCTCAAGCTGCTGACCCTGGCGTTGGAAACCAGCGGCAACCGCACCACCCGCTGGGAGCACAACTTCCAGCGCGGCGTGGGCGTGCCCGAACAATCGGCCGTGCTGCTGGGCCTCTTGATGCTGCGTGGCCCGCAGACGGCGGGCGAGCTGCGCATCAACGCAGAGCGCTGGTACCGCTTCGCCGACATTTCCTCGGTGGAAGCCTTTCTCGACGAACTGCAGGAGCGCAGTGCCGAAAAAGGCGGCCCGCTGGTCGTGCAGCTGCCTCGCGCGCCCGGCGCACGCGAACAGCGCTGGGCGCACTTGATGTGTGGGCCGGTGGACACCACCGCCAGCCAGGCACCCGCAGGCGGGGCGGGCTCCAGTCCTTCCCCCGCACTGCAGGCCCGCGTGGACACCCTGGAGGCCGAAGTGGCGAGCCTGCGCAACATCGTGCAGCGGCTGTGCGCTGAACTTGGCATTTCCCCAGACCCCGCGCCCATGTCACCACCCGGACAGGCCTAAAACGAACGACCGTGCTACAAACACAGAATCATTAGGAGACGCACCGCATGGATCTCGCATTCACCCCCGAAGAACAGGCCTTTCGCGAAGAAGTTCGCGCATGGGTTCAAAGCAACCTGCCCAAGGAAATTTCCCACAAGGTCCACAACGCCTTGCGCCTGACGCGCGACGACCTGCAAGGCTGGGCCAAGATTCTGGGCAAGAAGGGCTGGCTCGGCTTTGGCTGGCCCAAAGAGTTTGGCGGCCCCGGCTGGACGGCCGTGCAAAAGCACCTGTTTGAAGAAGAGTGCGCCCTGGCTGGCGCACCGCGCATCATTCCGTTTGGCCCCGTCATGGTGGCCCCGGTGATCATGGCCTTTGGCAATCCAGAGCAGCAAAAACGCTTTCTACCCGGCATCGCCAGCGGCGAAGTGTGGTGGAGCCAGGGCTACAGCGAGCCGGGCTCGGGCTCGGACCTGGCCTCGGTCAAGACGCGCGCCGAGCGCGTGGGCGACAAGTACATCGTCAACGGCCAGAAGACCTGGACCACGCTGGGCCAGCACGGCGACTGGATGTTCAACCTGGTGCGCACCAGCACTGAGGGCAAGCCCCAGACCGGCATTTCCTTCCTGCTGCTGGACATGAAATCGCCCGGCGTCACCGTGCGTCCCATCAAGCTGCTCGATGGCGAATGCGAGGTCAACGAAGTGTTCTTCGACAACGTCGAAGTGCCGGCCGAAAACCTTATTGGCGAAGAGAACAAGGGCTGGACCTACGCCAAGCACCTGCTCAGCCACGAGCGCACCAACATCGCCGACGTGAACCGCAGCAAGCGCGAGCTCGAGCGCTTAAAACGTATCGCCAAAACCGAAGGTGTGTGGGATGACCAGCGTTTCCGTGACCAGATCGCATTGCTCGAAGTAGACATCGTGGCGCTGGAGATGATGGTGCTGCGCGTGCTCTCGGCCGAAAAATCGGGCAAGAACTCGCTCGACATTGCAGGCCTGCTCAAGATCAAGGGCAGCGAAATCCAGCAGCGTTATGCCGAGCTCATGATGCTGGCTGCTGGCCCCTTTGCCATGCCCTTCATCGAAGAGGCCATGGAAGCCGGCTGGCAAGGCAATTTCCCCGGCGGCGTCACCGCCAACGCGCCGCTGGCATCGACCTACTTCAACCTGCGCAAGACGACCATCTACGGTGGCTCCAACGAAGTGCAGCGCAACATCGTCGCGCAGACGGTTCTGGGCTAAGGAGACAAGAACATGGATTTCGATTTTTCTGACGACCAGGAACAACTGCGTGACGCCGTGCGCAAGTGGGTGGACAAGGGCTACACCTTCGAGCGCCGCCGCGCCGCCGTGGCCGCCGGTGGTTTTGACCGCGCCGCCTGGGGCGAACTGGCCGAGCTGGGCCTGACCGCCCTGACCGTGCCCGAGGCCCACGACGGCATGGGCCAGGGCGCCATTGATGCGATGGTCGTGGCCGAAGAACTGGGCCGCGGCATGGTGCTGGAGCCGATTGCGCAAGCCTTCATCGCCAGCAGTGTGCTGTCGCACTACGCACCGGCCGACGTACAAGGCGCCTGGCTGCCCCGCGTGGCCAGCGGCGAAGCCCTGGTGGTGCTGGCCCAGCAGGAGCGCAAGGCACGCTACCGCCTGGACGTTTGCGATGCAAAAGCGGCCAAAGCGCAATCAGGATATGCGGTAACAGCTATCAAAAGCGTAGTACTCGCTGGCGACAAGGCCGATGCCTTCATCGTGCCCGCGCAGCTTGACGGCCAAATCGCCCTGTTCCTGGTGGAGCGCACCGCCAGCGGCGCCACCACGCAGGGCTATGTCACGCAGGACGGCAGCCGCGCGGCCGAAGTGCACCTCGTCAACGCCCCCGCCACGCTCATCACCACCGACGGCCTGGCCGCGCTGGAGTTGGCCGTGGACACCGGCATTGCCGCCACCTGCGCCGAAGCCGTGGGCGTGATGGACAAGACCGTGGCCATCACGGTCGAATACATGAACCAGCGCAAGCAGTTTGGCGTGTTCATCGCCAGCTTCCAGGCCCTGCGCCACCGCGTGGCCGACATGAAGATGCAGCTCGAGCTGGCCCGCTCGATGAGCTACTACGCCAGCCTCAAGCTCGGCGCCCCCGCCCCCGAGCGCCGCGCCGCCATGGCCCGCGCCAAGGTGCAGCTGGGCCAGTCGATGCGCTTTTTGGGCCAACAGGCCGTGCAGTTGCATGGCGGCATCGGCGTGACGGACGAGTACATCGTGAGCCACTATTTCAAGAAGCTCACGCAGCTGGAAGTGGCTTTTGGCGACACGCTGCACCACCTGGGTGAAGTGTCGGCACGCATGCAGGACACGGCGGGGGTGTTTGCCTGAAGCTTGGGTCGTGCACCAAGACAAACCGCCTTCGGGCGGTTTTTTTTCCGCGCTCACGGCAAGTCCACGGTTCAGGTCAGCTGAAAATTCACCGGATACAAGGGCGGCGGCAGGTCCTTCTCGCCCAGCGATTCGCGCAAATTGATTTCGATGGCCCGGCACAGGGTATCGAGAGGCAGGTCGTTGCTTTCGAGGCCGAAGGGTTCCTCGATTTCGTCGCCCAGCGCATCCAGGCCAAAGAAGGTGTAGGCCACGATGCCCACCACAAACGGCGTCATGAAGCCCGTGGTGTCCACCAGTCCAAAGGGTAGCAAAAAGCAGTACATGTAGGCCGTGCGGTGCAGCAGCAGGGTGTACGAAAACGGCACGGGCGTGTTCTTGATGCGCTCGCACGATGCGGCAGATGCGGTCAGGGACGACAGCGTGGCATCCAACGGCACCGCCAGGCAGGGCTCGATCTGCCCCTGGCGCACGCACTCCCCCAGGTCGCGCCCCATGTGCAGCATGAGCGTGCTGGCGGGGTTGAGGCTGCTGCGGGTCTGTTCAAACTCGGCTGCCGTCAGCCAGCGCTGCAGCACCGCATCATCGCGCTGATCGCGCAACTGCAGCCGCAGCGCATGAACGAACGCGATCGCCCGGTGCACCATGCGCACCCGCACGTCGTCGTCACGCCGCGCGGGGTCCAGCGCCACCGGCAGGTGGATCAGGCCCTGGCACTGGCGCGACAGCGTGCGTGTGCGGTGCACGATCTCGCCCCACAGCTTGCGCGCTTCCCAGTAGCGGTCGTAAGCGGTGGTGTTGCGAAACCCCAGAAAAATCGCCAGCGGCAGGCCGATCAGGGTGAACGGGATGGCGGTGAGCGTGATCTTGAGCGAGAACAGGTTGCCGTGCATCACGGTGACCAGCGTTGCCAGCAAGATATTGAGCAGCAGGGTGAGGCGGATACGTTGCAGCACCGAGCCGCGCAGCACCAGAAACAACCGCAGCCCGGAGGGACGCTCACGAACAATCATGCCGAAAAACCAAGGGTAAACGCTTATTTGACCACAACCAGTCTACCGGCAACGAAGGCCGCGCGCCCTGCATAACCAGGCATCGGGCCGCCCCGTCAGGCCAGTAAGCGCGATGATTTGGGCACATGCGCCATCAAAAACTCCATCTGATCGGCCAGGATGCGCCGGTTGCGCAGAATGAAGTCTTCCCACAGGCTGGGCACGTAGGGTGCGTACAGCAGCGGCATGTGCGCCTGCTCGGGCGTGCGCGGGCCCTTGCGGTGGTTGCAGGGGCGGCATGCGGTGACCACGTTCATCCAGTGGTTCTGCCCGTTGCGCGCAAACGGCACGATATGTTCGCGCGTGAGGTCTTCTTCATGAAAATGCCCGCCGCAGTAGGCGCACACATTGCGGTCGCGCGCAAACAGCTTGCTGTTGGTGAGACTGGGCTTGAGATCGAAGGGGTTGATGCCCGACACGCCCCGGGTGCCGATGATGCTGTTGACGGAAATCACCGATTGCTCGCCCGTGATGGCGCTGTAGCCACCCCTAAAGCGGGCGATCTGCCCACCCGATTCCCAGCGCACCTCTGCGGCAGCGTAGTGAATCACCGCCTGCTCCAACGTGATCCACGATTGGGGCAGCCCTTGGGCTGACAGTTTCAAGACCTTCAAAACACGCCTCCTGGAACAAAAGTACACAAGGATCGGAACGGTGATGTCTCGCGGGCAGCCCTGCGCCGGGCCATCCGTGGGTCACAATATACTCCGTTTTCATGACAAATTGGCGTCTTGCGCTTGATACATCAGCGCAGACTGCTATCAAAACAATATCAAACCAATGAAGATCTTTCGCGGCTTCCACCACCCGGGCATCGCCCGCGCCTGTGCGTTGACCATTGGCAATTTCGACGGCGTGCACCGGGGCCACCAGGCCATGCTGGCCCTGCTGAACAGCGAGGCTGCGCAACGGGGCGTGGAAAGTTGTGTGCTCACGTTCGAGCCCCATCCGCGCGACTATTTCGCGGGCGTGCACCGCAAGCCCGACCTGGCCCCGGCACGCATCGGCACGCTGCGCGACAAGCTCACCGAACTCAATCGCTGCGGCGTGCAGCAAACCATAGTGCTGCCATTTGATGCGCGGCTGGCAGCCCAGTCGCCCCAGGCCTTCATCGACGAGGTGCTTGTGCGCGGCCTGGGCGCCCGCTATGTGCTGGTGGGCGACGATTTCCGTTTTGGCGCCCAGCGGGCGGGCGACTACGCCATGCTTGACGCAGCTGGCCCGGCCCACGGGTTTGATGTGGCGCGCATGAACAGCTACGAAATCTCTGCCCCCCAGGCGCGGCCCGGCAGCAGCGGGCCTGGCCTGCGCATATCCAGCTCGGCCGTGCGCCAGGCCCTGGCTGCGGGCGACATGCAAGCGGCGGCGCGCCTGCTGGGCCGGCCCTACGCCATCAGCGGCCATGTCGTGCACGGGCGCAAGCTGGGGCGCGCGCTGGGCGCCAGCAGCGCCGAGGCCGGTGATGGCTTTCGCACCCTCAATCTGCGCTTTGCCCACTGGAAGCCCGCCGCCAGCGGCATCTTCGCAGTGCTAGTGCATGGCCTGAGCGATGCCCCGCTGCCGGGCGTGGCGAACCTGGGCGTGCGCCCCTCGCTGGACCCCCATGACGTGAACGGTGGCCGCGTGCTGCTCGAAACCCATTGCCTGACCTGGCCCGCCGATCTAGGGCCTGAAGTGGCGTACGGTAAAATCGTGCGCGTGGAACTGCTGCACAAACTGCACGATGAGCTGAAATACGACAGTCTTGATGCCCTGACGGCGGGCATTGCCAAAGACTGCGCTGATGCACGTGCCTACTTTGCGTCGGCCCACGCCCTCACGCTCACCAGTTTGCACACCGAGACCCGGCGCCAGACCACGCGCGACCGAATTTGAGGTGGCTGCCTGCGCAGCGCCTGCATGCCAAACCCCTCGCTTGTCGTGCCCTCTTCCCGTTTTTGACCCGGGCCAGCCCCGGAATGCCCCGTTTTAAGGCCCATCCATGTCCGACAACGCCAGTCCCGCACCCACCGACTACCGCAGCACGCTGAACCTGCCCGACACGCCCTTCCCGATGCGTGGCGATCTGCCCAAGCGCGAGCCGGGCTGGGTCAAGGAGTGGGAAGACCAGGGCATCTACAAAAAGCTGCGCGACGCGCGCTGCGGCAAGCCCAAGTTCATCCTGCACGACGGCCCGCCGTACGCCAACGGGCAGCTGCACATCGGCCACGCGGTGAACAAGATCCTCAAGGACATGATCACCAAGGCGCGCCAGCTCGAAGGCTTCGATGCGCTGTACGTGCCCGGCTGGGACTGCCACGGCCTGCCCATCGAAAACGCCATCGAAAAACTGCACGGCCGCAACCTGCCGCGCGACGAGATGCAGGCCAAGAGCCGCGCCTTTGCCACCGAGCAGATCGCGCAGCAGATGCAGGACTTCAAGCGCCTCGGCGTGCTGGGCGAGTGGGACAACCCCTACAAGACCATGAACTACGCCAACGAGGCGGGCGAGTTGCGCGCCTTGAAGCGCGTGATGGAGCGCGGTTACGTGTACCGCGGCCTCAAGCCCGTGTACTGGTGCTTTGACTGCGGTTCGTCGCTGGCCGAGTTCGAGATCGAGTACCAGGACAAAAAGAGCCAGACACTCGACGTCGCCTTCAAGGCGCACAACCCGGCCCAGCTGGCCGCCGCCTTCGGCCTGCCCGCGCTGACCAAAAACGCCTTCGCCGTCATCTGGACCACCACCGCCTGGACCATCCCCGCCAACCAGGCGATCAACCTCAACCCCGAGCTGCCCTACGCCCTGGTAGACACCGAGCGCGGCCTGCTGATCGTTGCCGAGACGCTGGTCGAGTCCTGCCTGCAGCGCTGGAACCTGCAAGGCCAGGTGCTGGCCGTGACCCAGGGCAAGCAGCTCGCGGGCATCGAGTTTGAACACCCGCTGCACGATGTGGATGCCGGCTACAAACGCCTTTCGCCCGTGTACCTGGCCGAATACGCCACCGCCACCGACGGCACCGGTCTCGTGCACTCGTCGCCCGCCTATGGGGTGGAAGACTTCAACTCGTGCGTGGCGCACGGCATGAAGTACGACGACATCCTGAACCCCGTGCTGGGCAACGGCCGCTACGACGAATCGCTGGCGCTGTTCGGCGGGCTCAATATCTGGAAGGCCTGCCCCATCATCATCGAGGCGCTGCAGGCCGCAGGCCGCCTGCTGGGCACCACCACCATCACGCACAGCTACCCGCACTGCTGGCGTCACAAGACGCCCGTGATCTACCGCGCCGCCGCGCAATGGTTCGTGCGCATGGACGAGGGCGAGGGCGTGTTCACCAAAGACAAGGCCCCCGGCACGCTGCGCCAGACGGCCCTGGCCGCCATCGAGCAGACGCACTTTTACCCCGAGAACGGCAAGTCGCGCCTGCGCGACATGATTGCCGGCCGGCCCGACTGGTGCATCTCGCGCCAGCGCAGCTGGGGCGTCCCCCTGCCGTTCTTCCTGCACAAGGATTCGGGCGAGCTGCACCCTCGCACCATGGAAATCATCGACCAGGCGGCTTCAATAGTCGAGCAGGGCGGCATCGAGGCCTGGAGCCGCATGACGGCCGAAGAGGTTTTGGGCGCAGAGGACGCCGTGCACTACACGAAGAGCACCGACATCCTGGAAGTGTGGTTCGACTCGGGCTCCACCTTCTGGCATGTGATGCGCGGCACGCATGGCAGCATGCACCACGACGAGGGCCCCGAGGCCGACCTGTACCTCGAAGGCCACGACCAGCACCGCGGCTGGTTCCACAGCTCGCTGCTGCTGGCCAGCGCCATCTATGGCCGCGCGCCCTACCGCGGGTTGCTCACGCACGGCTTCACGGTGGACGGCCAGGGCAAGAAGATGAGCAAGTCGGTGGGCAACACCGTCTCGCCGCAAGAGGTGAGCGGCAAGCTGGGCGCCGAAATCATCCGCCTGTGGTGCGCCGCCACCGACTACTCCGGCGACCTGGCCATCGACGACAAGATCCTGGCGCGCGTGGTGGATTCGTACCGCCGCATCCGCAACACGCTGCGCTTTTTGCTGGCCAACGTGAGCGACTTCGACCCCGCCGCGGACGCCGTGCCCTTTGAGCAGATGCTCGAGATCGACCGCTACGCGCTGGTGCGCGCCGCGCAGTTCCAGGAAGACATCCTGGCCCACTACAAGGTGTATGAGTTCCACCCCGTGGTCGCCAAGCTGCAGCTGTATTGCTCGGAAGACCTGGGCGGTTTTTACCTCGACGTGCTCAAGGACCGCCTCTACACCACCGCGCCCAAGAGCCTGGCACGGCGCAGCGCCCAGACCGCGCTGCACCAGATCACGCACGCCATGCTGCGCTGGATGGCACCGTTCCTGAGCTTCACCGCCGAAGAGGCCTGGAAGATCTTTGGCGACTCCGATTCGATCTTCATGGAGACCTTCTCGGCGCTGGGCCAGAGCGACGACGGCCTGCTGGCCAAGTGGCGCCGCATCCGCGAGATCCGCGACGCCGTCAACAAGGACATCGAGGCCTTGCGCGCCGCCGGCCAGGTGGGCGCCTCGCTGCAGGCCTGCGTCACGTTGACGGTGGCACCGGAAGACCATGCCTTGCTTGCTAGCCTGGGGGACGATCTGAAGTTCGTCTTCATCACATCCACTATTGAATTGATAGCTGGAAGCGCTTTACAGGTAAGCGCAAAGGCCAGTTCTGATGCCAAATGCGAGCGCTGCTGGCATTACAGCGCCGATGTGGGCCACGATGCAGCCCACCCCACCCTGTGCGGCCGCTGCACCAGCAACCTCTTTGGCAGCGGTGAAGACCGCAAGGTGGCCTGATGGCGCGGAGCAACTCCTCGCTCGTGCGCGGCCCAAGCGCTAGTTTGTGGCCCTGGCTGGCTTGGGCAGTCGTCATTCTTTTGGCCGACCAGTTCACCAAGACGCTGATCCTGGGCTACTACCGACTGGGCGATGCCACCACCATCACCAGCTTTTTCAACATCGTGCGGGCGCACAACACGGGTGCGGCCTTCTCGTTTCTGGCCGACGCGGGAGGCTGGCAGCGCTGGCTGTTCACGGGCATTGGCGTGGTCGCCACGGTGTTCATCGTCTGGCAACTGCGTGCGCACCCGGGGCAAAAGCTGTTTTGCTTTGCGCTGTCGAGCATCCTTGGGGGCGCCGTGGGCAATGTGGTGGACCGGCTGATGCACGGCTATGTGGTGGATTTTCTCGACTTCCACTGGGCGGGTTACCACTTTCCGGCGTTCAACATTGCCGACGCCGGCATTACGGTGGGCGCGGCCTGCCTGATCCTGGACGAGTTGCTGCGCGTGAGAAACGCGCGTTGAGCCAGCAGCACCCACGCCCACCCCATGCGGGCGTGACCAATGCCACCAAGGCCCTCGCGGGTGGGGCGGTGTGCGGGGCTATAGTTGCACGCTTCTTTCCATGAAGCATCTCCTCAATCTTCTTGCTGCCGTGGCCCTGTTGATCTGGGGCACCCATCTGGTGCGCACCGGCATCTTGCGCGTCTTTGGCGCCAACCTGCGCCAGCTGATCTCGCGCAGCGTCAGCACCCGCCTCACGGCCGTGCTTTCGGGCATTGGCGTCACGGCACTGGTGCAGTCCAGCACCGCCACCGCCCTCATTGTTTCTTCGTTCGTCGGCCAGGGCCTGGTGGGCCTGCCGGCCGCGCTGGCCGTGATGCTGGGCGCCGACGTGGGCACCAGCGTGATGGCCGTGGTGTTTGCGATGGACTTGTCCTGGCTCTCGCCCCTGTTCATCTTTATCGGTGTGGTGCTGTTCATCTCGCGCCAGGACACCACCGTGGGGCGCGTGGGCAGGGTGCTGATCGGTCTGGGGCTGATGCTGCTGGCCTTACGGCTCATCACCGATTCGACCATGGTCCTCATGCAGTCGCCCACCGTGCGCACCCTGCTGGAAGCGCTCACCAGCGATCTGCTGCTGGAGCTCTTCACCGGTGCTGTGCTGGCCGTGGTGTCTTATTCGAGCCTCGCCACGGTGCTGCTGACCGCCACGCTGGCGGGTTCTGGCGGCATTCCGGTGGAAGTGGCGCTGGGCCTGGTGCTGGGCGCCAATCTGGGCAGCGGGCTGCTGGCGGTGCTGACCACGCTCAAGTCCAATGTGCAGACACGCCAGGTGCCGCTGGGCAACCTGGTGTTCAAGATCGTGGGCGTGCTCATCATGATGCCGCTGGTCGGCCTGTGGCTGCGCCATGTGCGCCCGTTTGTTCCGGATGCAGCCACGCTGGTGGTGCTGTTCCATCTGGCGTTCAACACCGTGGTGGGCCTGGCGTGCATCGGCCTGACTGGCACGGTGGCGCGCTTGGTGCAGCGCCTGCTGCCGCACGAAGAGGCGCCCACGGCAGGCGCCCGTCCGCAGCACCTGGACCCCTCGGCCCTGGCCACGCCCTCGCTGGCCATTTCGTGCGCCGCCCGCGAGGCGCTGCACCAGGCCGATGTGGTCGAGTCGATGCTGATGGGCATGCACCAGGTTATCCGCACCGATGACCTCAAGCTGGCCCAGGACCTGCGCAAACTCGATGACCAGGTGGACGACCTGTATTCGGCCATCAAGTACTACATGACCAAGATCTCGCGCGAGGCCCTGGACGAGCGCGAGGGCCGGCGCTGGGCCGACATCATCAGCTTCACCATCAACATGGAGCAGATCGGCGACATCATCGAGCGGGTGCTGATCGACATCGAGGACAAGAAGATCAAGAAGGGGCGCCAGTTCTCCGATGCCGGCATGGAAGAGATCAACGAGCTGCATGCGCGGCTGGTGGACAACCTGCGCCTGGCCATGAGCGTCTTCCTGAACGGCAATGTGCGCGATGCCCAAAAGCTGCTCGAAGAAAAGGTGCGCTTTCGCGACCTGGAGCATGCCTACTCGGCCACCCACCTGGCGCGCCTGTCCGACAACACGGTGCAGAGCATCGAAACCAGCTCGCTGCACATCGACCTGATCAGCGAACTCAAGCGCATCAATTCGCTGCTGTGCTCGGTGGCCTATCCCATTCTGGAATCGGCCGGCGCCCTGGCGCCCAGCCGGCTGCGCACCTCGGTGCT
>NZ_NCFM01000034.1:0-30008 GCF_002281195.1 Acidovorax sp. 35-64-16
AGGAAAGTCAATGAAATCAACGATCTACCAACACCACCTCCGCGCCAGTGCTAGCTTTTCGTACCGTCACTTATTGCACTGAAAACGAGGAGACCCCAAATTTGATGAAGAACTCCCGCGCCACGGACTGTTGATAAGGCTGTGCATATTTTGTGGAAAACATTGTGCAAAAGAAAAGTTATGCACGCTGAACAACTCCCGCGCCATTTCTTAAATGAAATCAACAACTTAAGTTGTTTCGGCGGAGTTATGCACGCTGAACAACTCCCGCAAATGTGATGAACAACTCCCGCGAAGGCGCCAATCAAACTGGCCTAAACCCATGTCACGATTGAAGAAATCGCGTTTTGTGGGCCCGCACCCTGTATTCCTTTCCTATAGTAATTAACCAATAGGAAAAGACACCGCCTCTAGGGGCTTCGCCCCGCCGGCTCCTACGCGCTACGCGCTTCGCCCGCGCCTACGGCGCTCCCCACCCGGCACCCCAGGGCTTCGCCCTCGGCCTACGGCCTCACCCATTTAATAGGCCCCCGGAGGGGGCTGAACACGAGACCCCCAGCGGTCCCCGCCGCGCCTAAGGCGCTCCCAGGCGTGGAGCTTGCAGCCCCCCGACCCCCTGGGGGCTTCGCCCCCCTGTGCGCCCTTCGGCGCACGGCTCCCCCCAACTTGAAACCAAAAACGGGGGGCGCCCAGCCCTTGAAGAGTTGACTGAGCGCGCCAGAATGCGGGAGAGGGTACTCAATTTCAGCGGCGAAGGGGTGGGGCAGGGTGGCATACCTGCGGGGCTTAAAGCGGTTTCTGTGGCCTTGATGCCGGGACCCGCAAAGTTTCCTGTAATTAACCTAATTGACAAATTAACGCTTTAGGTTAAGATGACGCTATGGAAAAAGGCACCCCGCACTGCAAGCTGCCAGTCGTCAAAGCCTTGATCGAGGCTGGCCAGGTCAGGGCCACAGCCAGTGCATTCAATGGTGCGCGCGAACTGGGCATTTGCGACTTGACCGGCATGTGTGCTGTGGTCTTGGCGCTTACACCAAGCGACTTTTACAAGAGTATGACTACCCATGCCGATCATCGTATCTGGCAAGACGTTTACCGCGCCGAGACGGTGAACGGCGAGGTGTACCTAAAGCTGACCGTCATTGATGACGTGTTGATCGTTTCTTTCAAGGAGCTATGACCATGAAATGCCCATGCTGCGGCGCGGCGGAACTGATCCACGACACGCGCGACATGCCCTACACCTACAAGGGTGAAAACACCACCATCCCAGCGGTGACGGGTGACTTTTGCCCGGCTTGTGGTGAAGTCGTCTTGAACCGTGAGCATGGCGACCGTTACAGCGAAATGGTCGGCCTGTTTCAGCGTCAAGTGAATTCCGCCTACGTCGATCCCGACTACATCGCCAAGGTTCGTAGAAAACTCGACCTTGACCAGCGGCAGGCCGCCGAACTCTTTGGCGGCGGCATCAATGCGTTCTCGCGCTATGAAAACGGGAAAACTAAGCCGCCCCTGTCCTTGGTCAAACTGTTCAAGCTGTTGGATCGTCACCCCGACTTGCTCAACGAGGTTAAAACCGCCTGATCTTTTTAGGCACTTTGACGATATCGTATCGTTTTCGTATTGAATAACATATCGTATTGATACATAATACAGATACGACAATACGAAAGGCGTATCATGGCCCGCATAGGAGGGCAAGCCAGGATACGGCCAGTTTTAGCTCATAAGCCTCGTAGTAATTAAAGGCGGCTTGCTTATGTGATAAGGTATATGCCGGCCACGCGGAATCATCGGCCCCCCTCGATAGCTCACGCGACCCGCTCTATGTCTCGGGGTGCTCTATCCCATCTTGATCGCTCGCCCTGGCCGCGCTGGCGCGAATGGCTTGGTCGTACGTCATCGTGCCCTCGACCACCGCCGCGACGTCCTCCAGAAATCGTGGTGTTGGTTCGTGGCCCGCAATGCGCGTGTTGGCAAGTGCTTGGAGCATGGCATCACAACGTTCTTGCGTCGTGCTCACGATTGCACCTCGACCCCAACGGGGGGCCAGGCCATCACCTCTCCACCGTGCAGCTGTGGATCGAACCGAGCAAGCAGGTTCTCCAGCGTGTGTCCATCCCGCCGCGGCTGGGAAGAAACGGCGCGCTCGCGGCAGCGAAGCTTGATGCGGAACCTTCTGTGGACTAGCCTTCTTGGTCATGCCCACGATTTTCCTCCTGGAACGGGTCGCGACGCTAGGCGCGCTGTCATTGCGACTTGACAGGCCGTGATGCAGCCTGGGAGCGGGATGCCGTGGTCAGAGAAGGCCTTGCCTAGACAACTGCACGAACTAGACCATCAGGATTGATCCCAGGCGTCGATGGTCAGTACCTGATCGGGCGGACAGGCTTCGATCTTGTCTTGATGGAAGATCACGTTGCCCTTCCAGTTCGCCGGCATGACGTAGTCGTCTCCGATGATCGGGGGACCTCGGTGTGCAGGCGGACCGCCGGCAAGCAGCGGCAGCACATTAGCCGCTTTGGCGGTGTAGCGGTTCGGGTAGCCGCTGAAGGACAACTGGCTGGCTCTGCCCGCTTTGACGAGTTGATGCAGCCACTCGATTCCGCCTGGTCCAACCTCCCAATTCGCCAGCACTGCCGGCTTGGTATCGATTGCCCGGTCGCGTTCCTCGGGCGTCTGAGCCGCCACAACTATCCACCAGCCGATCATTGCGTGCTTCCTCGTTATCGGTCTATCACACAGGCCCGATCGCTCTGACTCGACTTGTCAGATGCCGGTCCCGTATCGGATGATCCCAGCATTGCACTGCGTCACCAAGGAGAACGCTCTTCACCATTCAAAAGCCGCTACCACCGCCCACCGGGTACGCCAGTTGGCTCGACTACGCAGTCGAAGCGTTCAGCACCCGGCAGGCCTGGCTCGAAAGCCTCTGGGAAACCTGGGTCGACGACACCGCAGTCGAACTGGACCGGGAAGAAATCCGCGAATCTGCGCGCCTGGAACTGCGCGCCCTGCGCAAGGCGGCCGCTGCTGCCGATCCATGAGTTCGGGACGCTGCCGCGCACATAGCATTCACCGCGCTATCGTGCTTTTCGCGCGCCGCTCTTGACGGTCTTCGATGCCAGTGCGCCCCGCGGCGGCACCTGTTCTACCGGCGAGAGTCGCTCCAGCAGTGCACGCAGCGTCTGCGTTTCGGCTTTGAACTGCGTTGCTTCTTGTTGAGCCACGGCGAGCCGTTCGCGCGTCGCCTGAAGATCATCGACAAGGCCGCGATTGCTGGCCGTCAGTTCTCGTTGCGACACCTCGGCTGCATCGGCCTTGACCTGCAGCCGCGTGACGGCGTCGGCCTGCGCCAGCAAGCTCTCGCGATGGCGGCCTTCGGCCTGCGCCAATTGGCCACGCAGCGCCTCGAGTTGCTTGTCGGCCTTGATCCGGGCCTGACGTTCCTGGTCGATCTCCAGCAGCGCGCGCCGCTCGGCAGCATCCGAACGAGCGTTCGCCACGTCCACGGCCTCCCGTGCCTTGGCCAACTCGGCGCTGAAATCCGAGCGAACCCGCTCCAGCTGATTGCGCGCTTCCTCAAGATGGCGTTGCAACTCCTGCAGCCGGGCCACGGCGCCGGCATGGGCGCGCCTTTCCGCCTCCAGGTCCGTTTGCCGTTGCTGAAGCGATTCCTGCGCGGCGCTCAGCTGTGGACGCAGGGTTTCGGCGCTGGCCAGCGCCTCCGCCGCCGCCTGGCGAGCCTGTGTCTCCTCTCCCCGTGCCTGCTCGACCGCGGCCTGGTCCTCCAGGCGCAGCGCCGCGAGTTCGTGGCGCGCGGTCGCCGTGGCCTGCCGCCATAGATCGGCGATGGCGTCCGCTGCACTCGTCTTGATTTCGGGCGGCAGATCCGGATGGTCGATTTCGACGCGCGCCTTGCTGCGCAGGTCCTCCCAGAACTTGGCCAGCGCCTCGGCCGGCGCGCTCATCGAGCCCTTACGCACGAACTGGTACAGCTTGCTGGCCGTGGGAGTGATTCCATAGCGGAAGAACAGCAACGCGCAAACCTCGCGATAGAGGTCTTTCGTTTCCGTAAATCGCCCCCGGAGGGTTTCAATGTCGCTCTGGAGTTCAATTTCGGTGTTCATAAATAAATAATACAACGTAATACGTTAAATATATTGAATTAACTGCCTATCTATGGACATAATCCTTCTAATGTCCATACTCTTGGTGATGTTCTCCTTTTTTGCGTAGGTCCGCATGAATGCCCTCGTCAGCCTGGATCAAATGATGGTGCCGGCCCACCTGGACGGCAGCCGTGGCCGCAATCGCGCCAGTTCGCGATCACAGTTGGCCGCGGCCGATGACCGCTCGGCTGTTCTGGCTTGGCTGGCCCGCTACGCCGATTCACCCGCCACGCTCGCCAGCTATCGCAAGGAAGTCGAACGCCTCATGTTGTGGTGCGTCCTGCAGCGCGGCGCGGCCCTCTCAGACCTCACGCACGAGGATCTGCTGCTCTACCAGCGTTTCCTCGCTGATCCGCAGCCCGCCGAGCGCTGGGTCATGGAGCCGGGTCAGAAGCCGGGGCGCAACTCGTCACGCTGGCGACCGCTTGCCGGCCCGCTGGGGCCTTCGAGCCTGCGCCAGGCGCTGTCGATCCTCAACGCCATGTTCTCGTGGCTTGTGGAGGCCGGATACCTGGCAGGCAATCCGTTGGCGCTGAGCCGGCGCAAGCGCCGGCAGGCTGCACCTCGTGTGAGTCGCTTTCTGCCAGAAGAACACTGGAACCTGGTGAAGGCCGCGATCGAAGCGATGCCCGTGAGCAGTGAACGTGAAAAGCTACACGCATCGCGCTGTCGATGGCTGTTTTCATTGCTCTACATCGGCGGGCTGCGCGTGTCCGAGATCTGCGACGCCAGCATGGGCGGATTCTTCAGCCGGCGCGGCGCCGATGGACGCGAGCGCTGGTGGCTCGAAATCACTGGCAAAGGCAGCAAGACCCGCCTGGTGCCAGCCACGGGCGAATTGATGACCGAATTGATGCGCTACCGCAAGGTCCACGCTTTAAGCCCGCTCCCGCAGGAAGGCGAAGACACGCCATTGGTGATGACTCTGATTGCCCCGATCAGGCCGATGGCGCGAAGCGCCATTCACGAGCTCGTCAAGGGGGTGATGCACGCAGCTGCGGCCGCACTGCGGGGGCGTGGCCCCGACTTCGAGGCTGCAGCAACCCACCTCGAGCAGGCCTCTACGCACTGGATTCGGCACACCGCAGGAAGCCATCTGAGCGAAAAAGTTGACCTGAAAGTGGTCCGCGACAACTTGGGTCACGCCAACATCAGCACAACCAGTATCTATTTGCACACCGAAGACGATGCTCGTCACGATGCGACGGCGGCCGGGCATCGGGTTGACTGGCGCACGCCATGAAGTAGTCGGGACCGTGTGCGTCTTACTGGCAAGGGGTGATGCGAAGTGGTCTCTCGACGCGACCAATCCCCCTTCGCAACGCGTGCCTATTTCGACCGTTTCGTATCCCCCCTGATAGGATACGGTGGTGCACGGCGAACACCTCCACCAAAGTCACCCTGATCTCGTCAAGCGCCTGAAGCGCGCGGACGGGCACCTGCAAAACGTCATCGAGATGATGGTGAGCGGGCGCGACTGCGCAGACATCGCACAGCAGTTGCACGCGGTCGAAAAAGCAGTCAGCGCAGCCAAGAAACTGCTGATCCACGATCACCTAGACCACTGCCTCGAGGAAGTCGCAGCGTCGCCCCGCGACTTCGGGAAGGCCATCGCCGACTTCAAAGACATCACGAAGTACCTGTGAGCGCGAACACCGCCCAATTGTCGAGGTCGATCGCCCCCGCCAAGGCCAGGCTGATGCTGCTCGTGCGCTGGTTGCTGGTGCTGGTCATCGCCATGGACCTGATCAGTTCGCCATTCCACGCGCATCACCACGAAAGCGGCCCCGAGGGCTACTCGAGCCACGCCGGCCAGCTCGATGCGGGCCACTCGTCCTTCGAGCAAGCGCCTCAAGCCGATGAGCTTTCGCTGCATGTCGACTCGGACGATGCAGACCACGGGGGCGGGCACTCGTTGTCGGCGCTTCAAGGTGCCCCGATCCAGCTCGCCAGTCCGGACTCCGCGCCGAAGCTTCTGGCGCTTGTGCCGCTGTTCGTTTTGTTCGGGCTCATCACGCAGCCCGTGGCCGAAGCGCTCGCGCGCTGGCGCCCTGGTCGAGAGCGGGTGCCCATCCCGCTGTTCCGAACCGTTCCTCCTGACGGCCGCGCGCCGCCCCAACTCCACGGTTGAAGCCCTGGCGGCGCCATAGCGCGCTGCCTTCTCCTCGTCGCCCGACTGCGCGACGGGATCGCTTTCTCGTGGAGTTTCTATGTCCTATTTGCTCGCTCGCCGTGCGGTGCTCGGCTGCGTGTCCAGTTTTCTCATGGTGGCCAGCGCCGTTGCGGCGACGCCATCGAACGCCGAATTCCCGGTGTCCGCTGCACAGATGCAGGCACTCGGCATCACGCTTGCGCCGCTGGAAAAGCCATCGGCGATCAACGGCATGGCCTATCCCGCCCGCGTGGTGGTGCCCCCCAGCGGCAATCAGGTCATCAGTGCCCCGTTCGGTGGACGGGTCGAAGAACTCCTCGTCGACGAGCAGCAGCCCGTCAAGGCTGGTCAACCGCTGCTGCGCCTGAGCAGCCCGGAGTATGGCGACCTGCAGCTCAAGCTGCTGGAGGCGGCCAGCAAGGCCAGGCTGACCGGCCAGACGGCCGCACGCGAGCGACAGCTCTTCTCCGAGGGGATCATTCCGGAGCGGCGTGTCCAGGAAGCCAATGCCGCCAACCAGGAAGCCGCGGCCCGCCTGCGGTTTGCCGAAGCCTCCTTGCGCCTCGCCGGAGTCGATCCCGCAGCCATTCGGAAAATGGGCGACGCTGGCAACCTGCAGGATGGCCTCGTCGTGCGAGCGAAAAGCGCCGGGACGGTGGTCGGCCTTGATGTGAAAGCCGGGCAGCGTGTACAAGGCTCGGACTCCCTGCTGCGCCTGGTCAACACGGCGCAGCTCTGGCTCGAGGTCCAGATCCCATCCGACCGTCAGCAGCAGGCCCTCTCGAGCAAGACCGCCGGCTCGATCACGGTGGTCGGACGCGAAGCCAGTGCGACGCCGATGTCAGTCGGCGCCACGGTGAGCGACAACCAGACAGTCACGCTGCGCGCCCGGGTGGTGGGCGGCGGCGAGCTTCTGCGTCCGGGCGAAGTCGTGCAGGTCAAGGTGCCGTTCGCGGAGAACACCGCCGGCTGGGCGCTGCCCCTGCCAGCGATTGCCCGCCAGGACGACAAGGCCTACGTGTTCGTCCGAACCGAAAAGGGCTTCGTCGCACAGCTGGTCAATGTCATCTCCAGCGCGGGCCAGTCGGTCCAGGTCACGGGCAACCTGCGCGCCGGCCAGCAGGTGGCGACCGGCTCCGTGATCGCACTGAAGGCAGCATGGCTCGGCAAGAGCGGAAGCAACTGACATGCTCAACCGCCTTGTTCAGTTCGCGCTGTCGCAGCGCCTGTTCGTGCTGCTCGCGACCGCTCTGCTTGCGGGCTTTGGCTGGTACGCCTTCCGCAACCTGCCGATCGATGCCTTCCCCGATGTGTCCAGCACGCAGGTGAAGGTGATCATGAAGGCCCCCGGCATGACGCCCGAAGAAATCGAAAGCCGCATCGCCGGTCCGATCGAGGTCGAAATGCTCGGCATTCCTCGCCAGCGCATGCTGCGCTCGGTGTCCAAGTACGGCCTGGTGGATGTCACTGTCGACTTCGAGGACGGCACCGACATCTATTGGGCCCGCCAGCAAGTGTCGGAGCGCCTGGCGAACATCGCGGGCGACCTGCCTTCCGGCATCAGCGGCGGCATGGCGCCTGTCACCACGCCGTTGGGCGAGATGTACATGTTCACGATCGAAGCGGACGGCATGACGCTCGAGGAGCGCCGTACTCTGCTCGACTGGGTCATCCGGCCGGCGCTGCGCGCGGTGCCGGGCGTGGCGGACGTGAACGCCTTGGGCGGCAAGGTCCACAGCTTCGAGGTGGTGCCGGACCCCGTCAAGCTCGCGGCGCTTGGCGTGTCTACGGCGCAGCTCAAGAGCGCCATCGAAGCCAACAACCGCAACGACGGCGCAGGCCGGCTCGGCGAAGGCGGCGAAGTGCTGCTCGTGCGCAGTGAAGGGAACATCAAGACCGCAGAAGACCTGCGCTCGATCGTGGTCAGCCGTAAGGACGGCAACTTGGCGCGGCTAGGCGACGTGGCGCAGGTGCGCGACGGCAGTGTCACGCGCTATGGCGTCGTGACCAAGGATGGCAAGGCCGAAGCGGTCGAGGGCCTGGTGCTCGGCCTGGCCGGCGCCAATGCCCAGAAAGTGGTCGAAGGCGTCACGCAGAAGCTCGAAGACCTGAAACCGACGCTGCCGGCGGGCGTGGAGATCAAGCCCTTCTACAACCGAGCCGAACTCGTGAAAAAGGCCGTCGGCACGGTGTCGACGGCACTCATCGAGGCAACCGTCATCGTGCTGGTATTGCTTGGCGCGTTCCTCGGCAACGTGCGCGCCGCCGTGGCGGTCGCCGTGATCCTGCCATTGTCCGCACTGAGCACATTCATCCTGATGCGTTCGGTCGGCATGTCAGCGAACCTCATGAGCCTCGGGGGGCTGGCGATCGCGCTCGGCATGCTCGTCGACGCCGCCGTGGTGGTGGTCGAGAACATCGTCCAGCACCTGGAGCAGGAAGGCTCCAAGAAAAAACTACCGCGTCTGCACATCGTGCTGCGCGCGGTCCGCGAGGTGTCGGTTCCAGTGTCTGCGGGCATCCTGATCATCATCACGGTGTTCCTGCCACTACTTACCCTGCAGGGCCTGGAAGGCAAGTACTTCGTCCCGGTCGCGATGACCATCGTTTTCGCGCTGATCAGTTCACTGGTGCTGTCGCTCACGGTGATCCCGGTGCTGGCCTCCTTCCTTCTGAAGAAGGTGGCACACGAGGATCCCTGGCTGCCACGCAAGCTGCTCAAGGTCTACGAGCCGGTGCTCGCATGGGCCCTGAAGAAGCAACGCATTGTCTTTGTAGCGGCGGCGTTGCTTCTCGTGGCGGCGGCCGGCATCTACACCCAGGTGGGGAAGACCTTTCTCCCCGAAATGGACGAAGGCGACATCATCGTCGGCATCGAGAAGCTGCCGTCGGTCAGCCTGGAGGAGACGGCGGCGCTCGACCTGAAGATCCACCAGGCCCTCATGAGCCAAATCCCGGAGATCACCGGCGTGGTGGCGCGGGCCGGCTCCGACGAGATCGGGCTGGATCCGATGGGCCTGAACCAAACCGACACCTTCCTCGTGCTCAAGCCGCGCGAGGAATGGAAGCTGGCCAACAAGGAAGCATTGATCGCCCGGATCCGGGAGGTGCTCGACCAGATGCCGGGTATCAGCTACAGCTTCACCCAGCCGATCGACATGCGCGTGTCCGAGATGATCATCGGCGTGCGCGGCGACCTGGCCATCAAGATCTTCGGAACCGAACTCGGCAAGCTGAACGAACTCGCCGCCCAGATCGAGACGCTGATGAAGACGGTGCCGGGCAACCAGGACGTCTACACCGTCGAGAACGATGGCGTGCAATACCTGCGGGTGGTGGTGGACCGCCTGAGCGCAGGGCGCTACGGCCTATCGGTGGAAGACGTGCAGGATGCACTGCGCGCCCAGATCGAGGGACAACGAGCCGGCACCGTCATCGACGGCAACCGGCGTATCCCGATCGTGTTGCGGGGACCGGACAGCGTGAAGATCTCGCCGGCGGAGTTCGCAGCCCTGCGCATCACCACATCGGATGGCCAGAGCGTGCCGCTGGAAACACTGGCCACGCTGACGCGCGAGAGCGGCCCTGTGAAGATCGACCGCGAGATGGGCAGTCGCTACAGCGTGGTGATCGCCAACGTCACCGGGCGCGACTTGGTCGGCTTCGTCGAGGAGGCAAGGGCCAAGATCGCCGCCGAGGTCAAGCTGCCCACGGGCTATCGCATCAGTTGGGGCGGTCAGTTCGAGAACCAGCAACGTGCTGCGGCACGGCTCACCCTCGTGGTGCCGCTGGCGATCGGCTTCATCTTCCTGATCCTGTTCACGACCTTCGGCTCGGTGCGCCAGGCCCTGCTTGTGCTCAGCAACATTCCTTTCGCACTCGTGGGCGGCATCGTCGGGCTCTGGGTCACCGGGGAGTACCTGTCGGTGCCGGCCTCGGTCGGCTTCATCGCGCTGCTGGGCATCGCGGTGCTCAACGGCGTGGTGCTCGTGAGCTACTTCAACCAGCTGCGCGCCGAAGGGCATGACCTGGTCACCTGCGTCACACAGGGCGCCCGCCGGCGGCTGCGGCCGGTGCTGATGACGGCGGCGATCACCGCCTTCAGCCTGGTGCCGCTGCTCTTCACCAGCGGGCCGGGCTCCGAGATCCAGCGCCCGCTGGCGATCGTGGTGATCGGCGGCTTGATCACGGCCACAGCCCTGACCCTCATTCTCCTGCCGCTGCTGTACCTGCGCTTCGCGTACCCCCGCAGCGAGCACGAGGAAGGCGACAGGAAGAACGACCCGGAACCAGAGGTGAGCCATGTCTAAGTACTGCCTGAGCCTTGTGTGCCCGCCAACGGCCGCGGAAGCGCTCCTCGACTTGCTCCTGGAAAGCGAAGACAGCGACGTCTTCACCAGCAGCCACGTCCATAGTCACAGCGCAAGCCATGCGGGCTTGAGCACCCGGGAGCAGGTCATGGGCCGCAGCCAGGCCGTGCTGGTTCAAGTGCTGATGGGCGAGGACGCCTTGAGCGCACTGATCGAACGCATCCGCAAAAACTTTGCCGGTGTCGGCATTCGCTACTGGGCATCGCCCGTGGCCATCGATGGAGAAATCAAATGAAGTTGTGGACCGGGATCGCCCTGATCGCCTGGGCCCTGCCGGTGCTTGCCGAGAACAGGCAGACACCGCCCGACCTGCCACCGACCCCGCTGGCGCGGCAATGGATCGAGCAGGACCCCGCCGTGCAGGAAGCCCGCAGCGCGCTGCTCGCAGCGGGCCACGGCGCCAACATGCTCGCGGCGGGCTCGCATGAATGGTCGACGCGCGTAACCATGCAACGCCGCAGCTACGACACGGGCGGGCCGGCCTCCAAGGAGTGGAACGTTCAACTGGAGCGCCCATTCCGGATCAACGGCAAGGCCGACATCGACCAGAAGCTGGGTGAGAACGAAAAGACCACGGCGCAGGCCCGCGTCGGAGAGGCCATTCACGAGGCTGCACGGTCGTTGCTCGACCTCTGGATCGATGGACTGTCCGCGACCCAGGCGCAACGGCTCTACCAGGAGCAGCAATCGTTCGCGCAAGCCAATCTGCGTGCGGTGGAGAGCCGTAGGAAAGCCGGCGATGCCGCTGCGCTCGATGTCAACGTGGCGATGGCCGACGCTGCAGAAGTCGAACGCCAGGCGAGCCTGGCCTCGTCGAACCTGGCGAAGGCACTGGCGAAGTTGCGTGTTCGCTTCCCCGGCGCGCAGCTGCCGCCCCAATCACTGGGGGAACCGCAGCCGCCGTCTGAATCCGAGGCGCAATGGTTGCAACGTGTGACCGAGGCTTCTGACCCCCTTCGCATCGCGGAGGGCAACTTGCGCAAGGCCGAGTTGACCGCGTCGCGCGCCTCGGCTGATCGGGTACCCGATCCGACCGTCGGCGTGTTCGCGGCATCCGAGTCGTTCCGCCAGGAGCGCATCGTGGGGCTGAGCGTCACCATCCCGCTGAGCGGCACCTATCGCCACGAACGCATGCGTCAGGCGCTTCAGGAAGCAGAAGCGGCACGCGCGACGGTCGACCGACAGCGACGCGAACTGGAAACCGCTGTTGCGGAAACCTATGCGGATGCGACGGGCAATCTCGCTCGCTGGCGTATCGCCGAACAAGGCGCGAAGGCGACGGGCGACAGCGCCCGATTGACCCAGCGCGCGTACTCGCTCGGCGAAGCGGACCTGCAGGCCTTGCTGCTTGCGCGTCGCCAGTTTCTTGACGCCTCACGCGCCGCACTCGAAGCGCGCGCGGAAGCGCTGCGCGCTAACTATCGACTTCTCGTGGACTCGCATCTGATCTGGGACCTCTCGCTCGAATAGGTCAGGCGGTTTTCCCCCTGATCCAGTTCTGTCCATCTCATTCTTCCATTTCTTTTTTTGACGAAAGCCCTTTGATGTTTTCCCAGCGCAGATTCGTTCTACTGGCCCTCGCGGCCCTGGCCATTGCCATCGGCCTGCCTTTTGACGCCTTGGCCCACGGCATCTCCGAAGCGGACCGCCAGCGCATGCTCAGTGGCGGCTACCTGCAGTACGTCGGACTCGGCGTCACGCACATGCTCACGGGCTATGACCACCTGCTTTTCCTCTTCGGCGTGGTGTTCTTCCTGTCCAACTTCAAGGACGTCGCCAAGTTCGTCACAGTGTTCACGATCGGCCACTGCATCACGCTGGTATTCGCCACGTTCTTCAAGATCACCTGGAACTACTACCTGGTGGACGCCATCATCGCGATCAGCGTGATCTACAAGGGCTTCGACAACAACGGCGGCTTCCAGAAGTACTTCGACATGAAGTCGCCGAACCTGCTGGCTGCGGTCTTCGGCTTCGGCCTGTTGCACGGCTTTGGTCTGTCCACCCGGCTGCAGCAACTGCCGCTCGGCGACGACAGCACCTCGATGCTGATCCGCATCCTGAGCTTCAACCTCGGCGTGGAGATCGGTCAGATTGCGGCACTGGCCGTGATGGTCGCGCTGCTGTCGCTGTGGCGCCATCGCCCCTCGTTCAAGCGGTTCAGCTATGCCGCAAATCTTGGGTTGGTCTTCGCTGGCGTGCTGCTGCTGCTCATGCAGTTGCACGGCTACCAGCACGACTCCGACCCCAACAGTTTCCGTTTCCCTGCCGAAGAGCACAACCATGCGCACGAGGACATGGAGATTGGAAAGACTGCCGATCCTGGCAGGGATTCCCTCGACTAAATCTCATCACGAAAGGATGTAATCAATGAAGAAGTTTGCAATCGCCGCGGTCTCGCTGCTGGCTCTCGCTGCCGCCGGATCCGTCTCGGCCGCCGAAGGCTCGAGCTGCCACTTTCACGGCAACACGCCTGCCTCGGAGAAAGTGGTGGTCGACTGCGCATCCCAGCGCAAGGCTGCCTTGGTCAGCAGCGGAAAGCTGGAGAAGAGCTGGGAAGCGGCACAGGTCGACAAGACCGAACAGATCGACGGCAAGAAGGGCAAGGAGTGGAAGGTGAGCTTCAAGAACGCGTCTGTGACGGACGCCGCCAAGAACACGCTCTACGTCTTCATGAGCCTGCCGGGCAACTACATCGCCTCGAACTTCTCGGGCAAGTAAAGAGCCGAGCGAAGCACCATGCGGTCCGGACGCTCTTGCCCCCGCACCCCGATGCTTCTGGCAGTGGGACTTGCTGCAATGGTGTCTGGGGTGCGCCACCGTCTATGAAGGCAGGTATGCATTCAACGATGGCTGGCGCAAGGCTACCGTCGAGGAGGTCGACTCCGCTGCGCGTCTGCAAGGCACCGCGCTGAGCGACTGCCGGCGCGATGCGTCTGCCGTCCAGCTCCTGTCGGGGCAGTTCGCGCTGGTCTCCTATGCGGACTTCGGCCACCTGAGAAGGCGCATCGTGACCTTGCCCCCGCACCCTCGCTTTCATGCGGGGGACACTGTGTATATCCGATTCCGCAGCTGTTCCGGTGACGTTGCTCCGCGAGCTGCGTCAAGTCCATAAGCCGTTCAAGAAAGGAGTTTCTCATGCTCGATGTGCTCCGAAACACAACATACCGGCATCTCTTTTTCGCCCAGGTGATCGCGTTGCTCGGCACCGGCCTTGCGACAGTTGCGCTGGGCCTGCTTGCGTTCGATCTGGCTGGCGCCGAGGCGGGGGCGGTCCTCGGGACCGCGCTGGCCATCAAGATGGCGGCGTACATCGGCGTCGCGCCCATCGCATCGGCGTTCGCTGAGCGCCTTCCCCGCCGTGCCGTGCTTGTCGCGCTTGACCTCATCCGCGCGGGCGTCGCACTGACCCTGCCGTTCATCACGCAGATCTGGCAGATCTACATCCTGATCTTCGTGCTGCAGTCGGCCTCGGCCGCGTTCACACCCACGTTCCAGGCGACGATTCCGGATGTGCTGCCAGACGAGGACCAGTACACGCGTGCGCTGTCCTTGTCCCGGCTGGCGTATGACATGGAAAGCCTGGTCAGCCCGGCACTTGCGGCATTGCTCTTGAGCGTCGTGAGCTACCACGCCTTGTTCGGCGGCACAGTCGTAGGATTCGTTGCCTCGGCGGCGCTGGTCGTGTCCGCTGTCTTGCCAAAAGCCAAGATGCCTCCCAAGCGAGGAATCTACGAGCGCACGACACGCGGGCTGCGCATCTACCTTGCAACGCCACGGCTCAAAGGCCTGCTCGCGCTGAATCTGGCGGTGGCCTCGGCCAGCGCGATGGTCATCGTGAACACGGTTGTTCTGGTGCAGTCGGACTTTGGCCTCACGCAGACCGCCACAGCTGCTGCGCTGGCGATGTTCGGCGCGGGGTCCATGCTGGTCGCGCTTTTGCTGCCCAAGCTCCTCGAACGGCTTCCCGAACGGCCTGTGATGTTGAGCGGTGCGGCGCTGCTTGCCCTTGGCCTGTTTGTCGGGTTTATCGCTGCGAAATGGTTCGCTGCGCTCCTTCCCCTGTGGTTTGTTCTGGGTCTTGGGTACTCCTTGGCCCAAACGCCGTCCGGTCGCTTGCTTCGCAGGTCCGCACATTCGGAAGACCGGCCCGCGCTCTTCGCGGCGCAGTTTGCGCTCTCGCATGCGTGCTGGCTCATCACCTATCCGCTGGCTGGCTGGCTTGGCGCCAAGGCCGGGCTGACGGTGAGCTTCCTCGCGCTCGGTGCCCTTGCCGCTGTCTCCGTTGCACTCGCAGCCTACCTGTGGCGCGGCTCGGACGAGGCGGAGTTGAAACACACCCATGAGGGAATGTCTGCCGATCACCCGCATCTGGCGGATGTGAACGCTGGGAGTGCGCCGCGCGGCGCAAGCCACGCGCACGAGTACGTGATCGACGTTGACCATCCGCGCTGGCCTTCATAGCCCCGAAAGCTGCAGGCGCGGCACGGAAACATGGTGGCTGCGGATGCCGGGCGCAGTGATTTCTGGACGACTACAGGCCAAGACATGCATCTTCTCCTGATCGAAGACGAAATGAAGTTGGGCGACTATCTGCACAAGGGACTCACGGAAAGCGGGTTCAGCGTCGACTTGTCGCGCGATGGCGCGCAGGGGCTGGCCATGGCGCTGACTTCGAGCTACGACGCCATCGTGCTCGATGTCATGCTTCCGGGACTCGACGGATTCAAGGTGTCGGCGCCGATCCAAATCTGAGCCACCGTGCCGACTGAATATTGAGCCAGGGGTGGAAGCCGACGTTTCAAGGGTCGGCTGTGGATAAGTGTAGGTGCTATCCTGGTTTGCTGATCTCCTTGCTGATGTGTTGAAGGCGCTGGGCAAGCCGCGAAGGGCGTAGCCCGTAGCGGCTTGCCCTGCGCGGTGCCTGCTCAGAATGGGTCGGGCTCAGCCTGCGTTGAGGCACTCTTTCGGTCCTGTTCCCGGGCCTTGATCCGCTTCTTCGCAGCGGCCGTGCTGCGGCTGAACCGGATCGACTCGTTGCCCGTCTCCACGATGTGGCAGTGGTGCGTGAGACGGTCCAGCAGCGCGGTGGTCATCTTCGCGTCGCCGAACACGCTGGACCATTCGGCGAAGTCCAGGTTGGTCGTGATCATCACGCTGGTGTGTTCGTACAGCTTGCTCAGCAGGTGGAACAGCAGCGCCCCGCCGGCCTGGCTGAACGGCAGATAACCCAGCTCGTCCAGGATGATCAGGTCCATGCGCAGCAAGCTGGTGGCGATGCGACCGGCCTTGCCCTGCGCCTTCTCCTGCTCCAGTGCGTTAACCAGATCGACCGTGGAGTAGAACCGCACCCGCTTGCCATGGCGGGTGATGCCCGAGACGCCGATGGCAGTGGCCAGATGGGTCTTGCCCGTGCCCGGGCCGCCCACCAGCACCACGTTGTGCGCCTCGTCGGTAAAGGCAGTGCCGGCCAGCGTGGTGACGAGCTTTCGGTCCACCGGCGAGACCGAGAAGTCAAAGCCCGCCATGTCCCGGTGCACCGGGAACTTCGCCGCGTGCATCTGGTGGCTGATCGAGCGCATCGCCCGGTCCGTGCCCTCGGCCTGCAGCAGGTGCTCGATCAGCCAGCGCGAGGTCTCGATGCCCAGGCCGCCGCCATCGCCACCGCCTTGCTCGACCAGATCAGCCCAGGCACCGGCCATGCCGTGCAGGCGCAGCGCCTTGAGTTCGACCAGCACATCAGTCTTCATGGCGGGCTCCTTCGGTGGTGGCGCCCACGGCACTGTCCGCGGTGTCGGCCCGAAGGCTGTCGTAGCGGGCCGTGTTTGCCAGCGGTGGCGTTGTCACCTTCAGCCGTGTGGCCGCCGTGGGAGGTGCCGGCTGCGCGTTGAGCCGGCTCAGCACGTTGACCACATGCTCCACGCTCACCTTGCCTGGCGCACCGCTCTCCAGCGCCAGCTCGATGGCCACCAGCACCGCGTCCAGACCGGCGCCAAGCACAATCGCCAGCACTTGCGCCATCACCCGGTCGCCTCCCGGGTTACGCAATAGCCCGCGGCGCAGCCGCTGCAGTGGCTCGGGCATGTCCGCAAAGGGCGCTCCGTTTCTCAGCGCCCCGGGCTTTCTCTGCAGCAGCGGGATGTAGTGCTGCCAGTCGTACCGGGTCTCGCCCGCGTTGCTCAGACGTTCGTGGCGGGCGATGACCTCATCATCGGCCACGATGACCACGCGGCCCGGGTACAGCCGCGTGCTCACCATCTGGCCCACGCGTTCGCACGGCACCGAATACCGGTTGCGCGCCACAGACACCAGGCAGGTGCTGGAAACCCGCGCGGGTTTCTCGACGTAGCCGTCGAAGGGCAGCGGCATGGGCATGAGGTGCGCCCGCTCGTGTTCGAGCATCTCCGACACGCTGAACTGCTTGTGCTCGGGGTGGCGTACCTCGTCCCACAACGCGCGGCAGCGCTGGCCCAGCCAGGCGTTGAGTTCGGTGAAGCTGCCGAACTTGATCTGCGCCGCGTCGATCCAGATGCGTCGGCGGCTGTCCTGCACGTTCTTCTCCACCACCCCTTTCTCCCAGCCGCTGGCCACGTTGCAGAAGTCCGGGTCATAGAGGTAGTGCGCGCACATGGTGGCAAAGCGCTCGTTGACGATGCGTCCCTTGCCCTTCTTGACCTTGTCTACAGCGGTCTTCATGTTGTCGTAGATGCCCCGGCGTGCCACGCCGCCCAGCGCGGCGAACGATCGGGTGTGGGCATCGAACAGCATCTCGTGACCCTGGCTGGGGTACGCCACCAGCCAGAAGGCCCGCGAAGCACACAGCTTCATATGCGAGACCTGCACCCGGTAGTAGATGCCGCCGATCACCATGCCTTCCTCGCTCCAGTCGAACTGGAAAGCCTCTCCCAGCTCGAAGGCCAGCGGCACGAAGGCATTGACGGCCGCCCCCTGACCCTCGCTCTGGCGCCACGCCCGGATGAAGTCGGTCACCCGCGTGTAACCCCCTTCGTAGCCCGCTTGCCTGATCTCGGCGTACAGCGCCTTGGCCGTGCGCCGCTCGTGTTTGGGCCGCCGTGCATCGGCCTTCAAGGCCAGCATGAGCGCGTCATGAAACGCCGTCAGTTTGTTGGGCTGTTCGCTGCGGCGGTACCTCGGTGGGCCGTCCACCTCGCCGTGCAGCCACTTCGCCACCGTGTTGCGCGATAGCCCTGTCATGCGCGATATCTCGCGCTCCGATTTGTTCTTGCGGGCATACAAATGCCGGATCCTGCCAATCATGTCCATGGTGATCACTCCTTGTCCTCTGCTGCACAAAAAAGCAGCAGATTAAGTTGTTCACCTGGCTCAGTTTTGGGTCGGCACTACCCTCAAAAGTGGCTCAGTTTTCGGTCGGCGCCAACACTTTGATGGCCGAAAGCAATGAACTGGACGCAACCCTTGAAGAAGCGGGAACCTTCCGTGAGCTCGGCTGCAGGCCGCTGCAAGTGTTGACTGCGATGAAACCCTACTCGGTCGATCAGCTTGCAGGCATGCAGATCACGCCGCAGCAGGGCGAACAGGTTCAAGCCATCTGGCACGCATTGCAGGAAGAGATGGCAGGTTGGTCCTCTTGGAGCGAGCATCAAGTGCTCGATCACGCTGGCCATGACATCCAGTTCGACAATCCTCAAGTGGTGGTTGAGGCCGTTCGTTCAGTCGTGGAGGCTGCACGCAGCAATCGCTGCGATCCGCTGTTTTGGTGAAAGTCTTCAAAAAACTCTCAGGCCGGCTGGGAGTCCTCTTTGGGGACGCGGTCTCTGGTCTTTATATCCATAGGGGGAGGATAGGATATGAAGACGGAAAAAACTCAGAGAGGTCGGCGAGTCATCACCTGCAAAGCAGGCAATTCGCGCTCCGCGTCACCCTCTTGGAAAAATGGAAAACTTCGCTCAACTTCTTCAAGCCGGAAACGCCTGGGTCTTCATCCCGTCCGCCATCCTTCTGGGTGCCCTGCATGGCCTCGAGCCCGGACATTCGAAGACGATGATGGCCGCTTTCATCGTGGCGGTCCGCGGGACGGTTGGACAGGCTGTCTTGCTCGGGCTCGCGGCAACGCTCTCGCACACCGCAGTCGTCTGGGCCGTCGCGATGGGGGGCCTTTACTTCGGCCGCAACTGGAGTGCCGAGGAGACCGAGCCCTACTTTCAGGTGGCTTCGGCAGTGCTGATCATCGCGATCGCGCTCTGGATGCTCTGGCGGACCTACCGCGAACAGCAGCGGGAGCGGATCGAGACCGATCACGACCATGGCCATGATCACCACGGCCATGGCGAAGAGAAGCGCCGCATCGATACCGGCCACGGGGTCGTTGACCTGGAAGTCTTCGAAGATGGTGTTCCGCCTCGATTTCGCGTCCGATTCGAGGGGCATGGCACCGTGCCCCAAGGCCAGACCGTCGCCATCGAAACGGAACGTCCTGGCGGGGAGCGCCAGGCGTTCGTTCTGGCCAGCAAGGGCAGCTATCTCGAATCAGTCGACGAGATTCCCGAGCCGCATGAGTTCACCGTCAGGCTGTCGATTGCGCATGGTGGCCACGCACACAGCTTTGATGTGGAGTTTGTCGAGCATGGCCACGGCCATGATCACGGGGACCACGGCCTGGATGTCTCCGATCCGGGCTTTCAGGACGCGCATGAACGGGCGCACGCCAACGACATCAAGCGTCGCTTTGCGAGCCGCCATGTCACCACCGGGCAGATCATCGGTTTCGGCCTCACGGGAGGCCTGATTCCCTGTCCTGCTGCCATCACGGTGCTGCTGCTGTGCCTGCAGCTCAAGCGCTTTACCCTCGGAGCGTCCCTCGTGCTCTGCTTCAGCATCGGCTTGGCGATCACGATGGTTGCCGCAGGCGTGGTCGCTGCCCTGGGCGTGAAGCATGCGTCGAAACGCTTCTCCGGCTTCGGAACGTTCGCGCGCCGGGCTCCTTATGCGTCGAGCGCCCTGATCATCCTGGTCGGGCTCTACATCGGCTATCACGGTATCCAGTCGCTGCACGCTGCTGGCGTGGTCTAGAGCCACAGTCAGTCCGCGGTGACCACCTTGACGTAAAGCTCGACGAGCACCCAACCGATCAAAGCCGCGGCGCCGATGACCAGCAGCACCGATGCGACAGCTCGCTCGATTTGGCGCAATGCAGTCCGCATCTTCGAACGGCCGCCTGAAGAATCAACCGACAGGCGTCTCATACCAATCATTGTGATCGTTCGCCATCCGGCGCAAAAAGGCACGCGCGCATAGGTGTTTCTCATCTGCCGAGGCACTCCTGATCGGGAGCGCTTTGTGCTACTCCCCATCCAGTCAATCCCGTCGCATGACGCGCCAAAGCGCGAGGTCGTAGGCGATCTTGAGCAGCCCGCACGCGATGAGTGGTCGCGAGATCCAGCCGGCGGACGAGCCCGAGTGGTGCCGTTGCGACAGGAGGGCTATCTTGGCTGCGCGTGGCGATGTCGATCAAGCTCGGGAAGATTACGCCATCGATGATCCTGCGGCGGCTTGGCACCTTCAGCCACAAGAACAAGCTCTACTTCGCGTTCCGCAAACTTGGGCGCGTGATTCGCACTTTGTTCTTGCTCGACTACATCAGCGACATCGAGTTGCGGCAGTCGATTCACGCCACCACCAACAAGAGCGAGGAATTCAACAACTTCGTAAGGTGGCTGTTCTGCGACGGGGTATCGCCGAAGAACCTGCGGCACGAGCAGCGCAAGGTCATCAAGTACAGCCAGCTTGTGGCCAACAGGGTGATTGCACAACGTCCAGTGGCTGTCGCGCAAGCTGAAGGAACTCCAGGGCCAGGGGTATCCCGTGGGCGAGCCGGTTTTGAAGGCGTTGTCGCCGTACCGGACCAGTCACAGCAACCGATTCGGAGACTACACGCTGGATCTTTCGCGCACTGCGGAACCGATCGATTACAAGATTAAATTTGCCCGAAAAATCAATGAGTTAGATACGTTCCTGCACATTTTTCAGGAATCACGGCCGACCTTCGAGTCCGCTTCCACTGGAGGGCGAAGGCACGCCGCTGGTGATAACGCTGATCGCCCCAATCAAGCCGATGGCGCGAAGCGCCATTCACGAGCTCGTCAAGGGCGTGATGCACGCCGCCGCGACCGCGCTGCGGCAGCGTGGTCCTGACTTCGAGCCCGCGGCAACCCATCTTGAGCAAGCGTCGACCCACTGGATTCGTCACACCGCCGGAAGCCACCTGAGTGAAAATGTCGACCTGAAAGTGGTCCGCGACAACCTGGGTCACGCCAACATCAGCACGACCAGCATCTATCTGCACACTGAGGACGATGCCCGTCACGACGCCACGACGCCACGACTTCACGGCGGCCGGGCGCCGTGTTGGCTGGCGCACGCCCTAAAGCTCCCGTCTCTTTGAACTCCGGTAGGCAGCCGTGTTGATTCAAAATTCGTTGAACTCTTTCCATAATTCAATTATTATTGAAGCATGGAAGAAAAAAATGTCATTCAAGCCTTGGCCGCACTCGCGCAGCCCGTCCGCCTGCAGGTTTTTCGGGCGCTTGTCGTCGCTGGTCCGACCGGTCTCACGCCAGGCGTGCTGGTCGAGCAGCTTGGCGTGCCGTCGACCAGCCTCTCGTTCCACCTTAAGGAGTTGACGCACGCCAACCTGGTTAGCCAGGAGCGCGACGGCCGCAACCTGATCTATCGCGCGGTGTTCGAGCAGATGAATGCGCTACTCGGCTACCTCACGGCGAACTGCTGTCAGGGCGAGGCTTGCCTCGTCGACAGCTCCACTGCTTGCGAATGTTGAAGGAGAACCCATGAAGCGTTTCCATGTTCACTTGCACGTCGATGACCTGACCAAGAGCATCGCCTTCTATTCCAACCTGTTCGCATCGCCGCCGGCGCGTGTCGAGGCCGACTATGCGAAATGGATGCTCGACGATCCGCGCGTCAACTTCGCGATCTCCACGGTGGGGCATGGCAAAGGCGTTGACCACCTGGGCATCCAGGCAGAGGACGAGGCTGAACTCGCCGAGTTGAAGACCCGCGGCCTGGCCGCCGACCGGACCCTGCTCGATGAGGGTGAAACGGTGTGCTGCTACGCGCGCAGCGAAAAGCACTGGGTCACCGACCCGCAGGGCATCGCGTGGGAACACTTCCAGACTTTGGACAACGCGGTGACGGTCTACGGTCAACAGAAACCCGTGGCCAAGCCTGAGACGGCGTGCTGCGGCACCGGCGCGATTCGCGGCATCCCCGTGAACGCTACCGGCAAAGCCACTGGCGCCTGCTGCTGAGGGCTGCGCCATGTCCAAAGCGCCGTCTGAATCGTTGGTGAAATCCCTGTTCGTTCGCGCGGAGGCGGCCTTGTTGACGCCCGTCCGCTCCCTTCTTCGGGAGGCAGACCTACCCGAATCCGACCTGCAGGAACAGCACATGGAGGCCTTCTTCGTGAGCCGCGCTGGCGACGAAGGGATTCTTGCCTGCGTCGGCCTGGAACGGTTCGGCGAGACCGCGCTGCTGCGCTCGCTGGCCGTACGCGCCGACGCTCGGGGCAATGGTGTCGGCGACCAAGCCCTGCAGACCATGGAAGCCTTCGCTGCATCGAAAGGCGTGAATCGCCTCTGCATCTTGACCACCACGGCAGAGCCATTCTTCGAGACGCGAGGTTTCGAGCGCTGCGACCGCACGGCGTTGCCGGCTTCCGTCCAGGCCAGCAGCGAGTTCAAGAGCCTGTGCCCGTCCACGGCAGTTTGCATGTTCAAAGAAATCACTCCGACATCCCCAACCGAAATACACCGTCATGGCTGACAAAACCTACAACGTGCTCTTCATCTGCACGGGCAACTCTGCGCGCTCCATCATGGCCGAGGGCCTGCTCAACTACATGGGGGATGGGCGATTCAAGGCCTACTCGGCGGGCAGTCATCCGGCTGGCAAGGTCAACGCCCATGCGCTACGCACACTGGAAAGGCTGCGCCTGCCTGCAGAGGGCTACCGCAGCAAGAACTGGGACGAGTTCGCGAAGCCAGATTCACCCGCCTTGGATTTCGTGCTGACGGTGTGCGACAAGGCTGCCGGCGAGATGTGCCCGGTCTGGCCAGGACAGCCGATGACCGCACACTGGGGCGTGGCCGACCCTGCAGCCTTCGAAGGATCGGAAGAGGCCACCGAGCGCCAGTTCATGGACACGGCGCTCACGTTGAAGCGCCGGATCGAGTTGATGCTGGCATTGCCTCTGGCCCGGCTCGACTCGATGGCCATCCAGCGCGAGATCCGCGACATCGGCAAGGCTCAAAAGGCTGCGCAATGACGCTCAACGTTCTGATCCTCTGCACCCACAACTCCGCCCGCAGCGTGCTGGCCGAGGGCATGCTCAACCACTGGGCCCAGAAGCTCGGCAAGGACGTGAAGGCGTTCAGCGCCGGCAGCGCACCCAGCGGAAGAATCAACCCGTTCGCCATCGAGGTGCTGCAGGCGGCCGGCGTGAACACCGAGGGCTTTCGCAGCAAGAGCTGGGACGAATTCTCCACGCCGCCGATGCAGGTGGTCATCACGGTCTGCGACAGTGCGGCGCAGGAGACCTGCCCCTACTGGCCGGGCACGCGCGTCAAGATGCATTGGGGCTATCCGGACCCATCGAACACGGAAGGTGGCGACAACGCCAAACGCCAGGCTTTCGAGCTGACGCGCCAGGCGATTTCCTATCGCATGCTGCAGCTGCTCGCGCTGGACAATCCGGACGCGATGAGCGACGCCGAGCTGCAAGAGCGGCTGAGCAACATCTCTGCGAGCTGAACCGTGAGCGCAGTCATCGAAAGCCCGCGCGCCAGCGCGGCCCCCATGAGCGTGTTCGAGCGCTATCTGACGGTGTGGGTTTTCCTCTGCATCGTCGTCGGCATTGCGCTGGGGCAACTGTTCCCGGCGGCATTCCAGGCGGTGGGCCGCCTCGAGGTCGCCAAGGTCAACATCCCCGTGGGCGTGCTGATCTGGGTGATGATCATCCCGATGCTGCTGCGGGTCGACTTTGCGGCCCTCGCACAGGTGAAAAACCACTGGCGCGGCATCGGCGTGACGCTGTTCATCAACTGGGCGGTGAAGCCGTTCTCCATGGCCTTCCTGGCATGGTTCTTCGTGCGCCAGGTGTTCGCCGGTTCGCTACCGGCCGACCAACTCGACAGCTACGTGGCCGGCTTGATCCTGCTGGCTGCCGCACCCTGCACGGCGATGGTGTTCGTCTGGAGCCGTCTGACAGGCGGCGACCCTGTCTTCACGCTGTCGCAGGTCGCCTTGAACGACGCCATCATGGTGTTCGCCTTCGCCCCCATCGTCGGCTTGCTGCTGGGCCTGTCGGCCATCACGGTGCCGTGGGACACGCTCATCACGTCGGTGGTGCTCTACATCGTGCTGCCGGTGATCTTCGCGCAGCTGCTGAGGAAGCAACTGCTGAAGGCCGGGCCGGCCGCTTTCGAACGCGCCATGCATCGCATCGGCCCGTGGTCGATCGCGGCGCTCCTGCTGACGCTCGTTCTCCTGTTCGCATTCCAGGGCGAAGCCATCATCAAGCAGCCGCTGGTGATCGCCATGCTCGCGGTGCCGATCCTGATCCAGGTGGTGCTGAATTCCGGTCTGGCCTACTGGCTCAACCGAAAGCTCGGCGAGAAGCACAGCATCGCCTGCCCGTCTGCGTTGATCGGTGCGTCCAATTTCTTCGAGCTGGCAGTGGCCGCGGCCATCAGCCTGTTCGGCTTTCACTCGGGCGCGGCCCTGGCCACCGTGGTCGGCGTGCTGATTGAGGTGCCGATCATGCTGGCAGTGGTGAAGGTCGTGAACTCGTCGCGGGGTTGGTATGAGTCGTGAACTGCCGAACGTCGATCCTGAACTCTTTGAAAAACCCGATGCGGATCTGCTGCTGTCGGTAAAGCGCGCAAGCCATGCGCCGCGCATCCTGTTGCTGTATGGGTCGGTTCGCGAGCGGTCCTACAGCCGGTTGCTGACCGAGGAGGCAGCGCGACTGCTTCGCGCGCTCGGCGCCGAGACGCGGATCTTTGATCCTCGCGGCTTGCCGTTGCCGGACGCCGAACCCGACGACCATCCCAAGGTAGTGGAGCTACGCGAGCTCGCTCAGTGGGCGGAGGGAATGGTCTGGACCTCGCCCGAACGTCACGGCGCCATGACCGGGATCATGAAAGCCCAGATCGATTGGATTCCGCTGGCAATGGGCTCCGTTCGGCCCACGCAGGGCAAGACGCTCGCGGTCATGGAGGTGTCGGGCGGCTCGCAGTCCTTCAACGCGGTGAACCAGCTGCGCGTGCTCGGCCGCTGGATGCGCATGATCACGATCCCCAACCAGTCGTCGGTGGCCAAGGCCTTCCTCGAATTCGAGGAGAACGGCCGCATGAAACCCTCACCGTACTACGAGCGCGTGGTCGACGTCATGGAAGAGCTGGTGAAGTTCACGCTGCTCACGCGCGATTGCGCTCAGTACCTGGTCGACCGCTACAGCGAGCGCCGCGAGAGTGCGGAAGCCCTGTCGAAGCGAGTCAACCTGCGCAGTATCTAGTTTGGCCACTGTCGCATGACAACGGTAAGGCTGGGCGTGACCCAGACCTTGGCTTGGGCGTCCTCGTACTACCTTCTCGCGGTGCTGGCAGGCGCTGTGGGCCGAGATGTCGGCATATCGACCTCCATGGTCTTCGGTGCCTTTTCGGTAGCGCTTCTTGTCGCCGCGGGCGTGGGGCCGTATGCCGGTCGAATCATCGATCGGTTCGGCGGACGCCCCGTGTTGATTGCCAGCAATCTGATCTTCGCGGCCGGGCTGGCGGGCTTGAGCCAGGCAACGCAGGCGGCTCACGTTTTCATCGCGTGGGCTGTCATCGGCGTTGCCATGGGCGGCGGACTTTACGAAGCGGCGTTCGCGACGGCGGTGCGGTTGCACGGCCGCGACGCGCGGCGAACAATCACTGGCATCACCCTGTTCGCCGGCTTTGCAAGCACGATCGGATGGCCCTTGTCTGCCTATCTGGAGGGAACGGTTGGCTGGCGTGGGGCGTGCGTCTCATGGGCGACCTTGCACTTGCTCATCGGCATCCCGCTCAATGCCCTGCTGCCGCGCGCCGGCAATTCCGAGGCTTCCACGCAGGCAGCCGCCGGCAAGGAAGAAGGACTTGGTCTTTCCGTGTCGCAACAGCGCCGCGCCGCCGTCCTGATGGCTTACGTCTTCGCCGTGACTTGGTTCATCAGCACCTCAATGGCTGCGCATTTGCCGCAGCTGCTGCTGGCCAGCGGCGCCACACTCGCCGCAGCGGTGGGTATCGCCGCCCTGGTCGGACCGGCCCAAGTAGTGGGCCGGGTCATCGAGTTCACCTTTCTCAAGCGCGCGCATCCGCTGTTGTCGGCCCGTTTAGCCACGCTGGCTCATCCGCTGGGCGCGCTCTGCATCGGCCTGTTCGGTACTTCGGCCGCCGCCGGCTTCGCTGTGCTGCACGGCTTGGGCAACGGTATCCTGACCATCGCAATCGGGACGCTTCCGCTCTTGATCTTCGGCGCCAATGGCTACGGGCAGCGCCAAGGTTTTCTGATGGTGCCGGCGCGCATCGTGCAAGCCAGTGCGCCATTCCTTTTCGGCATCGCCGTGGAACGGTGGGGCGCTGGAGCGTTGTGGTTCTCCGCCATTCTGGGTTTGTCAGCCTGCCTCGCGCTGGTGGTCATGACTGCCGATATGAGAAAGGCCCCGCGCGCGGCTGAGGCGAATTGAGAGAAGGGCGACACCGAGGCGCAGTGCGCGGTAACCGCCATCGGCTACGCTGCGTGTCCAGATCGACCCTGCCTTGTGGGAGTTTTGCGCCATGGCGAGCATTGAACGTACTGCTTACCCTCGATTTCCTAGAACGCTGACGCTCAAGGATTTGCAGTCGTCGTTCACGCCGAGGCCCCAGGAGATCGAATGGGCCCACCAGCATTCGCGGACGCAGGAACGTCGTCTGGCCTTGCTCGTGCTGCTCAAATGCTTCGAGTTCCTGCGTCACTTTCCGGCGCTCGAAGTCATTCCTGTCGAGCTCGTCGAGCATGTTTCCGCCACCCTGGGCATGGCGCCGATCGAGAAGATCGAGTTCGCGTCCTTGGCCACGCTGTATCGCCACCACAAGGCGATACGCGAACTGCTCGGTGTCAAGCCCTACACCGATGAACAAACAAGGAAGCTGACGAGCCGGATCGCCCAAGACGCCGCCGGCATCGTGGAGACCCGCGCGGACATCATCAACATCACGATCGAGGAGTTGGTGCGACTGGGCTACGAGCTGCCGGTGTTTCGAACACTCGACGAAATAGCCGAGCAGGCGCATTCAACCGCCGAGGCTGCCTTGCACAAGCGGATCACCCAACGCCTGACCCTGGCCCAGCGAAACTGGCTTGATCGGCTGCTGATGGCCGAACTTCCAGCCCGACGCACGCTGTACAACCAGATCAAGAAGTCTGCGAAAAAAGCCTCGCGCAAGCATCTGGAATTGCTGCTGGACCAGTTGACCTGGCTGGAGTCCTTGCCCGACAGCGACACGCTGCTCGACGGCGTGCCGGCGACCAAGCTCAAGCACATGGCCGACATGGCATCCGCGCTCGATGCGGGCGACATGAAGGATTTGCTGCCCGCCAAGCGCTACACGCTGATCCTGGCACTGGTTCGTCAGATGCGCGTGAGAGCCCGCGACGACGTGGCAGAGATGTTCATTCGCCGCATCGGCGCCATTCACAAAACTGCCAAGGAGGAACTGCAGGTGATCCAGGCGCGCCAGCGCGAACTGAGCGAGGAGCTGGTGGCCACGCTGGAGCAGGTGCTGGAGATCCTCGCCGAAAACCTGGATGACGCCAGTACCGGGCAACGCGTGCGCGAACTGCTTGCGCCGCACGGCAACCTCGGTCAGCTGAGGACGGACTGCGAGGCAATTCGCGTGTGGAGCGGCGGCAACCACCTGCCGTTGATCTGGAAGGCCTTTAGCAGCTGGCGCGCGGCGATGTTCCGGATGGCGAAGGCGCTGCGTTTCGAGGCAGCCACCCAGGACCGCAATCTGCTCGATGCCCTGGAAGTCGTGCTGGCCAATGAACACCGCAAGGTCGAGTGGATCACAGACGACTTGACGCTGTCGTTCGCCTCCGAGCGCTGGCGCAAGCTGGTGCGCCGTTCGCATGGCCTGGGCCCTCCGACGAACCGGCGCTACCTGGAGGTGTGCGTGTTCAGTTATCTGAGCGGCGATCTTCGCTCCGGCGATGTGTGCATCGAAGGCTCGGAATCCTTTGCCGACTATCGCGCGCAGCTGTTGCCATGGAAGGAGTGCGAAGCGCTTCTGCCGACTTACTGCGACCGGATCGGCATACCAGCCACCGCGGGTGACTTCGTCGACGGTCTCAAGCAACTGCTCACCGAGACGGCCGAAAAAGTCGATGAAGAGTTTCCGCAGCATGCAGGCGACGTGGTGATCGGCAGCACTGGCGAGCCGACCTTGCGGCGTGTCGTTGCGCGCGAAGTGCCGGCGTCAGCCATCGCTTTGCACGCCGCTATCGAAAATCGCACGGTGCCGCGCAACCTGCTGGATGTTCTGGCCAACATCGAGCACTGGACCGGATTTACGCGGAATTTCGGTCCGCAGTCAGGCGACGATCCCAAACTTCGCAACGGACGCGAGCGCTACTTGCTGACCGTGTTCGCGATGGGCTGCAACCTCGGGCCCAACCAGGCAGCGCGCCACCTGTCCAATGGAGTGACACCGCACCAGCTGTCCTATGCCAACCAGCGGCACATGAGCCTGGACCAGTTGGACAACGCCTGCCGGGATCTGACCGAGCTTTACCTGCGGCTCGAGTTGCCCAAGCTATGGGGCGAGGGCAAGAGGGTGGCGGCCGATGGCACGCAGTACGATTTCTACGACCAGAATCTGCTGGTAGGCATGCATTTCCGGTACCGGCGCATGGGGGCAGTGGCTTATCGGCATGTGGCCGACAACTACATCGCGGTGTTCCGCCATTTCATACCACCAGGGGTGCTCGAAGCGGTCTATGTCATCGAGGGTCTGATGAAGGCGGGCCTGAGCGTGCAGGCCGACACGGTGTATTCGGACACCCATGGTCAGTCGGAAACGGTCTTCGCCTTCACGCACTTGGCAGGCATCCAGTTGATGCCTCGCATCCGGAACTGGAAGGACCTGCGTTTCTATCGGCCAGAGAGAGGTACGCGCTACCGTCATGTTGACCGTTTGTTCACCGACGTGGTGGACTGGAAGCTGATTCGCGACCATTGGCGCGATCTCATGCAGGTGTCCATCTCGATCCAGGCCGGACGGATCGCCTCGCCGATGCTGCTGCGCAAGCTCAGCCAGGAAGGGCGGCACAACCGGCTGTTTGCTGCGGCTCGCGAGCTCGGCCGCGTGCTGCGCACCGTCTATCTGTTGCGCTGGATCTCCAGCAAAGAGATGCGCCAGGAGGTCAGTGCCACGACGAACAAGATCGAGTCGTACCACGCATTCACGAAGTGGCTGGACTTCGGGGGCGACGTGATCAACGAGAACGATCCCAACGAGCAGCAGAAGCGGGTGCGCTTCATCGACCTGGTGGCGTCGTCGGTGATCCTGCAGAACACGGTGGACATGATGCGGGTTTTGCAGGAGATGTACGCCGACGGGGAGCCGGTGTCTGCGGCCGATGTCGAATACCTGAGTCCGTACATGACCTCGGGCATCAAGCGTTTCGGCAACTATCACCTCGACCTGAAACGGCCGCCGGAGCCCTGGGTCAAGGAGTCGCAGTTTCGGGAGGCGGCCAAGCGCGCGCGAGCTGCGGCCGCGGAGGCGCAGCGCGCCGGGCAAAAAGGAGCAGGGACATGAGAGATCCAGACGCCACCATCGTCACGGCCCACGGCCGGCTCGACCGGGCTGCGCTGGCGCGTGCGCAAAGCAGCTACGACACCACAGCGCTGCTGAGCGCGGTCGAGGAGCTGGACAGGATTGTTGGGCGTGCGCGAGGGCAGGATGGCCTCCGGGACATCCTGATGCGGCTGCACGGCATGGCCCACGCCGTGATCAACGGCGCAGGGCTGTCGGTCTCAACGAGCCAGGGGAGTCTGCCGGAGCTAGCCTTCGATGCGACTGCGGAGATTCTGCAAACGATCTCTACGTTGCAAAGGTGGGTGGAACTGATCCAACCATTGGGGAGCCTTCAGCCTCGCGATTGAGCGACGGAATCGCATTAAAGGTTTTGACTAAATAACCTTAGGGCTTATGAGTCAAAACTGGCCTTATCCCGGCTTGCCCTCGT
>NZ_NCFM01000035.1:0-29166 GCF_002281195.1 Acidovorax sp. 35-64-16
CGCACCAAGCCCCACGTCAACGTGGGCACCATCGGTCACGTGGACCATGGCAAGACGACGCTGACGGCGGCCATCGCCACGGTGCTGTCCGCCAAGTTCGGCGGCGAAGCCAAGGCCTACGATCAGATCGACGCAGCACCTGAAGAAAAGGCCCGCGGCATCACGATCAACACCGCCCACGTGGAATACGAAACGGCTGCCCGCCACTACGCCCACGTCGACTGCCCCGGTCACGCTGACTATGTGAAGAACATGATCACCGGCGCTGCCCAGATGGACGGCGCCATCCTGGTGTGCTCGGCCGCTGACGGCCCGATGCCACAGACCCGTGAACACATCCTGCTGGCCCGCCAGGTGGGCGTGCCTTACATCATCGTGTTCCTGAACAAGTGCGACATGGTGGACGACGAAGAGCTGCTTGAACTCGTCGAAATGGAAGTGCGCGAGCTCCTCGACAAATACAACTTCCCTGGCGACGACACCCCGATCATTCGTGGTTCCGCCAAGCTCGCCCTGGAAGGCGACAAGGGTCCGCTGGGCGAAGAAGCCATCATGAAGCTGGCTGAAGCACTGGACACCTACATCCCCACGCCCGAGCGCGCTGTGGACGGCGCCTTCCTGATGCCCGTGGAAGACGTGTTCTCCATCTCCGGTCGCGGCACCGTGGTGACCGGCCGTATCGAGCGCGGCATCATCAAGGTCGGCGAAGAAATCGAAATCGTCGGTATCAAAGACACCGTCAAGACCACCTGCACCGGCGTGGAAATGTTCCGCAAGCTGCTGGACCAGGGCCAGGCTGGCGACAACGTCGGTCTGCTGCTGCGCGGCACCAAGCGTGAAGACGTGGAGCGCGGCCAAGTGCTGTGCAAGCCCGGCTCGATCAAGCCCCACACCCACTTCACCGCTGAAGTGTATGTGCTGAGCAAGGACGAAGGCGGCCGTCACACGCCTTTCTTCAACAACTACCGCCCTCAGTTCTACTTCCGCACGACCGACGTGACTGGCGCCATCGAGTTGCCAGCCGACAAGGAAATGGTCATGCCTGGCGACAACGTGTCGATCACTGTGAAGCTGATCAACCCCATCGCCATGGAAGAAGGCCTGCGCTTCGCCATCCGTGAAGGCGGCCGCACCGTGGGCGCTGGCGTCGTGGCCAAGATCATTGCTTAACTTGCCATGTCCAAGCAAAAAATCCGCATCCGCCTGAAGGCGTTTGACTACAAGCTGATCGACCAGTCCGCTGCCGAGATCGTTGATACCGCCAAGCGCACCGGCGCCATTGTCAAGGGCCCCGTGCCCCTGCCAACGCGCATGAAGCGTTTTGACATCCTGCGCTCGCCGCACGTCAACAAGACCAGCCGTGACCAGCTTGAAATCCGCACGCACCAGCGTCTGATGGACATCGTGGATCCCACCGACAAGACGGTGGACGCCTTGATGAAGCTCGACCTGCCCGCTGGTGTGGACGTCGAAATCAAGCTGCAGTAAAAAGACCGCGGTGCTGCTGGCTTGCCAGTGGTGCCACGTCTTCCTAACGCGAACTTGCTTGAAAAAGCGGTTCGCGTTATACTTTAGGGCTTCGCCTAATTTGCGCCGTACAAACGGTGTCAAAAAGGTGAGGTTTTATCAACCGCCTTTCATGCACGCGAGTGCAAACGCCGCAGCCAATTGAAGTTGTGGCGGTGGAAGTTTTGGAGAAACAAATGAGTCTGAGCAACTCCCTGGGGTTGCTGGGTCGCAAGGTGGGCATGATGCGTCTGTTCACCGATGACGGGGACGCAGTGCCTGTCACGGTGGTGGATGTGTCCAACAACCGCGTAACCCAGATCAAAACCCAAGAGAACGATGGCTACGTGGCCCTGCAGGTCACGTTCGGCTCGCGCAAAGCATCGCGCGTGACCAAGCCAGAAGCCGGTCACCTTGCCAAGGCAGGTGTGGAAGCCGGTGAGATCATCCAGGAATTCCGCGTGACCGCAGATACCGCAGCCCAGTACCAAGCTGGCGCGTCGGTGGCCGTGACGTCCGTGTTTTCCGTGGGTCAAAAGGTCGACGTGCAAGGCACTTCGATCGGTAAGGGCTACGCCGGTACCATCAAGCGTCACAACATGAGCTCGCAGCGCGCGTCGCACGGTAACAGCCGTTCGCACAATGTGCCTGGCTCTATCGGTATGGCACAAGACCCCGGTCGCGTGTTCCCCGGCAAGCGCATGACGGGTCACCTCGGTGATGTCACCAAGACCACGCAAAACCTCGATGTGATCCGCATCGATGAAGCGCGTCAACTGCTCTTGATCAAGGGCGCTATTCCGGGCTCCAAGGGTGGGTTCGTGACGGTGCGCCCAGCGGTCAAGGCCAAATCCAAAGGAGCGAACTAATGCAGCTCGAACTCCTGAATGACCAAGGCCAAGCCGCTTCGAAATTCGAAGCGCCTGAAACCGTGTTCGGTCGTGAATACAACGAAGATCTGGTGCACCAGATCGTGGTGGCCTATCAGGCCAACGCACGCCAAGGCACTCGCGCTCAGAAGGATCGCGAGCAAGTCCGTCACTCGACCAAGAAGCCTTTCAAGCAAAAGGGTACGGGTAACGCACGTGCAGGTATGACTTCCTCGCCTCTGTGGCGCGGAGGCGGTCGGATTTTCCCGAACATGCCTGACGAAAACTTCACGCAAAAGATCAACAAGAAGATGTACCGCGCCGGCATGTCTGCGATCCTGTCGCAGCTCGCCCGTGAAGGCCGTCTGGCTGTGGTCGATTCCCTGAAGCTTGATTCGCCCAAGACCAAGGTCCTGGCCGACAAGTTCAAGGCAATGAATCTGCAATCGGTGATGGTGATTGCCGACGAAGTGGATGAAAACCTGTACCTGGCCTCACGCAATTTGGTGAACGTGCTCGTCGTTGAGCCACGTTATGCCGACCCCGTGTCGCTGGTGCGTTTCAAGAAAGTGCTCGTCACCAAGGGTGCAATCGACAAACTCAAGGAGATGTTCGCATGAGCACACTCAAGTTTGACGAAGGTCGTCTGATGCAGGTGCTGGTCGCTCCCGTCGTGTCTGAAAAGGCCACCATGGTTGCCGAGAAGTCCAATGCTGTGACGTTCAAGGTGCTGCAGAACGCAACCAAGCCAGAAATCAAGGCCGCTGTGGAATTGATGTTCAAGGTCGAGGTCAAGGGCGTCTCTGTGGTAAACACCAAAGGCAAGACCAAGCGTTTTGGCAAGACCGTGGGTCGCCGCGACAATGTTCGCAAGGCCTATGTCACGCTGCAACCAGGTCAAGAGCTGAACCTGTCCGGGGAGGCTGCGTAATCATGGCTGTCGTAAAAATGAAACCCACCTCGCCCGGCCAACGTGCTGTGGTGAAGGTTACACGTGACCACCTGTACAAGGGTGAGGCGTACGCCCCATTGCTGGAACCACAATTCCAGAAAGCCGGTCGTAACAACAACGGTCACATCACCACCCGCCACAAGGGCGGTGGTCACAAGCACCACTACCGCGTGGTGGACTTCAAGCGCAACAAGGACGGCATTGCTGCCAAGGTTGAGCGCATCGAGTACGACCCAAACCGTACGGCCCACATCGCTCTGGTGTGCTATGCCGACGGCGAGCGTCGCTACATCATCGCTCCGCGTGGTCTGGAAGCCGGCGCAACGCTGATGAGCGGTTCGGAAGCCCCGATCCGCGCAGGCAACACGCTGCCGATCCGCAACATCCCCGTGGGTTCGACCATTCACTGCATCGAGCTCAAGCCCGGTGCCGGTGCGCAAATCGCTCGCTCGGCAGGTGCTTCGGCAACCTTGCTGGCCCGTGAAGGCATTTACGCCCAGGTGCGTATGCGTTCCGGTGAAGTCCGCAAGATTCATATCGAATGCCGCGCCACCATTGGCGAAGTGGCCAACGAAGAGCACAGCCTGCGCCAACTCGGCAAAGCCGGTGTGAAGCGCTGGATGGGTATTCGTCCTACGGTTCGTGGCGTTGCCATGAACCCGGTGGATCACCCTCACGGTGGTGGCGAAGGCCGCACCGGCGAAGGCCGTCATGCAGTCGATCCTTGGGGTAATCTGACCAAGGGTTATCGCACCCGTAACAACAAGCGCACACAGGTAATGATTGTGTCGCGTCGCAAGAAGTAAGGGGTAACAGATGACTCGCTCTCTCAAAAAGGGTCCATTTGTTGACCATCACTTGTTGGCCAAGGTCGAAAAAGCCATTGCCACCAAGGATAAGAAACCAGTGAAGACCTGGTCGCGTCGCTCCATGGTCCTGCCCGAGTTCATCGGTCTGACCATTGCCGTGCACAACGGCAAGCAGCACGTGCCTGTCTACGTCACCGACCAGATGGTGGGCCACAAGCTGGGCGAATTCGCCCTGACGCGCACCTTCAAGGGTCACCCCGCGGACAAAAAAGTCCAGAAGAAATAAGGAACGACCATGTCTGAAACACGTGCAGTCCTCCGGGGCGTCCGTCTGTCGGTCGACAAAGGCCGTCTGGTCGCTGATCTGATCCGCGGCAAGAAGGTGGACCAGGCCCTGAACATCCTGACTTTCACGCAGAAAAAAGCTGCGGGAATCGTCAAGAAGGTTCTGGAATCGGCTATCGCCAACGCAGAACACAACGATGGCGCTGACATCGACGAACTGAAGGTCAAGACCATCTACGTCGAACAAGGCACCACGCTCAAGCGCTTCACCGCGCGCGCCAAAGGCCGCGGCAACCGCATCAGCAAACCCACGTGCCATGTGTACGTGACGGTTGGCAACTGAGGCCAAGGAAGACTATGGGACAGAAAATCCATCCTACCGGATTCCGCCTTGCGGTCAGCCGCAACTGGTCCAGCCGTTGGTACGCCAGCAACCGTGATTTCGCGGGCATGCTGGCCGAAGACATCAAGGTGCGTGAGTACCTGAAGGCCAAGTTGAAGAACGCCGCTGTGTCGCGCATCCTGATCGAGCGTCCTGCCAAGAACGCCCGCATCACCATTTACTCGGCACGTCCGGGCGTGGTGATCGGCAAGAAGGGTGAAGACATCGAGAACCTTAAGAAGGAACTCGCGGCTCGCCTGGGCGTGCCGGTTGCAGTGAACATCGAAGAAGTGCGCAAGCCCGAAATCGATGCCAAGCTGATCGCCGACAGCATCACGCAGCAGCTCGAAAAGCGCATCATGTTCCGTCGCGCCATGAAGCGTGCCATGCAGAACGCCATGCGTCTGGGTGCCCAGGGCATCAAGATCATGTCGTCCGGTCGTCTGAACGGTATCGAAATCGCTCGTTGCGAGTGGTACCGTGAAGGCCGCGTGCCACTTCACACACTGCGTGCCGATATTGACTACGGTACCTCTGAAGCCAAGACCACCTATGGTGTGATCGGCGTCAAGGTCTGGGTCTATAAGGGTGACACCCTGGGTCGCAATGATCTGCCAGCCGTGGAAACCCCACGTCCGGAAGAAGAGCGTCGCCCCCGTGGCCCGCGCCGTGATGGCCGCCCAGGTGGCGACCGTCCAGGTGCAGGTCGTGGTGGTCCACGTCGTCCCATGGGTGCCAACAGCGCCCCTGCAGATGGCAGCGACAAGCCCGTTGGTGCCGGTGGCGCCGACGCAACCGCCGTTAAGCGCGTTCGTAAAGTTGACGCGCCCGCTACAGCAGCGGACGGCAAAGGAGAATAAAGATGCTGCAACCTGCTCGCCGCAAGTACCGCAAGGAGCAAAAGGGCCGTAATACCGGTGTCGCAACGCGGGGTGCCTCCGTTGCGTTCGGTGATTTCGGTCTGAAGTGCACCGATCGGGGCCGTCTGACGGCCCGCCAGATCGAAGCTGCACGTCGTGCGATTTCCCGTCACGTCAAGCGTGGCGGCCGTATCTGGATCCGCGTGTTCCCGGACAAGCCAATCTCTACCAAGCCCGCAGAAGTGCGTATGGGTAACGGTAAGGGCAACCCCGAGTATTACGTGGCTGAAATCCAGCCCGGCAAGATCGTTTTTGAAATCGTGGGCGTGCCTGAAGAACTGGCCCGCGAAGCGTTCCGCCTGGCTGCCGCCAAGCTGCCGCTGCGCACCACGTTTGTCAGCCGCCTGATTGGCTCGTAATTCAGGAGAACAAGCAATGAAATCTACTGAACTGCGCCAAAAAGACGTCGCCGGCATCGAAACCGAAATCAAGGCCTTGCAAAAAGCCCATTTCGGACTGCGCATGCAGAAGGCTACACAACAGCTGGGTAACACCAACACGTTGCGTATCACCCGTCGCGACATCGCTCGCGCCAAGACCATTCTTGCTGAAAAGCAAGCCGCCAAGTAAGGAGCCCCTATGACGGAACCTAAAAAATCCCTCAAGCGCACCTTGGTTGGCAAGGTGGTCAGCGACAAGCGTCAAAAGACTGTAACGGTGCTCGTGGAGCGCCGTGTGAAGCACGAGCTCTACGGCAAGATCGTCGGTAAGTCGAGCAAGTACCACGCCCATGACGAAAATGGCGAGTACAAGCTGGGCGACACGATCGAAATCACCGAGAGCCGTCCGCTCTCCAAGACCAAGAACTGGGTTGCTACCCGTCTGGTGCAAAAGGCTGGCCTGCTCTAAGCCCTAATGGCGCAAGCCAGCAAGGCCCTTCAAAACGACCCACAATGTGGGTCGTTTTGCTTTGTGGGATGCAATGTGCACCCCGGCGGAATTTTCTCAGCCTCTTGGAGATGAACATGATCAAAGTCGGTGATACCCTGCCAGCCACCACCCTGATGGAATACTCGGAAGTCGAGGGCGAAGGCTGCAGCATCGGCCCGAACCCCGTGCCCGTGGAGAAAGCCACCGCAGGTAAAACCATTGCGCTGTTTGCCTTGCCCGGTGCGTTCACTCCCACCTGTTCTGCCAAGCATGTGCCCGGCTATGTGGCGAAGGCTGCCGAGTTCCGTGCCGCGGGTGTCGATGAAATCTGGTGCGTGAGCGTCAACGATGCGTTTGTGATGGGTGCGTGGGCGCGTGACCAGAAGACTGGCGACACGGTGCGCATGCTCGCCGACGGCGATGCTGCCTTTGCCAAAGCCACGGGCCTGACACTGGATCTCCATGGCAAGGGCATGGGGCTGCGCAGCAACCGCTACTCGATGCTGGTGCGTGATGGCAAGGTCGTCACGCTCAATGTGGAAGCGCCTGGGCAATTCGCCGTGAGCGATGCTGATACGTTGCTGGCGCAGGCCAAAGCTTGATTTGCTATTAAATAAATAGCTGTTAGCGCTTTCTTTATAAGGGCTAGCAGTCAATTTAACTCAAAGAATGTCCGCCTTGAGGTAATGCGCCCCGGGAATGGGGTTGTGATAGTAGGGTGGAATTTCGACGAAACCGAAGTCTGCATACAGGGCCCGTGCCGATTCCATTTCGTCCAGCGTATCGAGCAGCACGCAGGCATAGCCCTTTACCCGTGCCGCGTCGAGCGCCGCTTCGGCCAGTTGACGGCCCAGGCCAAAGCCCCGAAATGCCTTGCGCACATACAGGCGTTTCATTTCGGCGGCATTGGGGTAATCGGCCGTGTCCAGCGGGCGCAATGCACAGCAACCGGCGATGGCGCCATCCACCTCGGCCAGCAGCAAATGCCCGCGTGGCGGAGCGTAATCTCCAGGCAACTGGACGAGTTCGTTTTCAAAATCCTGAAAACACAGGTCGATTCCGAGGCTTTCGGCGTACTCCCGGAAGATCGCACGCACCATGTCCATTTCGTGCGGCAAGGACGGGTTCAGCAAAGTGACGGGTAACTTATCCACAACGCGAGCTGGCGAAGTCAAAAAGACAGTGTAGCGGCAGGAGAGGGATTGCGGTCTGCACCCTGCACAACGCTATCTGCCAAGACAACCCCCGCCTCAGCTGCACGCAACGCCCTCAAGCTGCATGCGGCACTACCGAGCATTTTCAGCGCGGACCGCCACCATCGAAAACATCAACTTCAAAAAACAGACCTTTTCGGGAACCGCCGGGCCAGCGGCCCGATCAGCTTTCTGCCAGGAGTTTTTCAATCAGCTGGTGCAGTTCCGGAAAGTTGGGGGCACCGACAAAGCTTTTGACGATTTCGCCGCGCTTGTTCACGATGAAGGTCGACGGCGTGAGGCGCACGTCACCCCAGGCCTTGGCCACAGCGCCGGTGTTGTCGAGCGCTACCTTGAACGGCAGTTTGCGCGATTCGGCAAAGTTCACTACGTAGCTGGGCGGGTCGTAGCTCATGGCCACGGCCAGTGTGTCAAAACCCTTGGCGTGGTATTTGTTGTGGGTGGCGATGATTTCGGGCATCTCAGCCACGCAGGTGGTGCAGCTGGTGGCCCAGAAATTCACCAGCGTGACTTTGCCGCGCAAATCGGCGGTGGTTTGGCTCGAACCGTCCAGCAATACAAACGTGGATTCCGGTGCCTCCGAACGCCCGGCGTCCAGATACACAAACGCCCCCACGCCCGCAAAAGCCACCAATGCGGCGCCCAGCGCCCAATGCTTGATACCCATGACATCCTCGTCCAAAAGCTGTGGGCCACGCCCAACGCTGCATTGTGCAGGACTTCCTGCCCCCGCATGCTGCGCCGTGTGACCAGCTTGAGTTGACCCCAGACCATCGTGAAAGTTCGCTTGCAAAGTGTGCACCACTGCACAGAAGCAAGCCGCTGCAGATAATCAAGCCATGAACTGGACATTGCCTTGGGTTGCCGCCCTGCTGCTGGCGGCATGCAGCCCCGCCCTGAACTGGCGCAGCGTGCCGCTCGACGGAGCCGCATTCACTGCCACCCTGCCGTGCAAGCCCGACCATGCCGTGCGCACTGTGGAAATGGCCGGTGTGCCGGTGGAGCTGGCCATGGCGGGCTGCGAAGCCGATAACGCCACTTTTGCCATATCCCACGCCGCGTTGCCCGACCCGGCCCGCGCCGACACCGCGCTAGCGCACTGGCGGGCGGCGGCGCTGGTGCGCGTGGGTGCCGCCACCGTGGTTTCCGAACAGGCATTTGCACCACCGGGCACGTTGCCATTGCCGTCTGCGGTGCGTCTGGTGGCCCAGGGGCAACGTGCGGATGGCGCGGCCGTCACGGTGCAGGGTGTGTGGTTTGCGCGCGCGGTGGGCCCGCAGGTACGGCTGTACCACGCCGTGGTGTACACCGCCAAGCCCCGGCCCGACGTGGCCGACGCCTTTTTTGCCGGCCTGACCCTTCATTGAGCTTGTTGCCCCGGGGCTCCGCTACCGGTTTGTCTGCCGTGGCATCGTTTCAGGCCGCCATAATGCAAGGCAAACCATCACACCATGAGCACCAGCATTCTCATTATTGCCCACGCCCCGTTGGCACATGCCTTGCGCGAATGTGCATTGCATGTGTTTGCCGACTGTGGCGACAGCGTTGCCGCGTTGGATGTGCAACCTCACGCCGCCCCAGAAGACAGCCTTGCGCAGGCGCGCGGCCTGCTGGAGCAAATGGGCACGCACTCCACGCTGGTGCTGACCGACCTCTTTGGCGCCACGCCCTGCAACATCGCGCAACGACTGGTGGACGGCGTGGGCTCGCGTCTGGTGGCGGGTGTGAACCTGCCCATGCTGCTGCGTGCCGTGAGCTATCGGGCAGAGCCTCTTGACGCCGTGGTGTCCCGCGCTGTCGTCGGCGGCACCCAGGGTGTGATGCAGGTGGCCATTGCGGCGCCGCAGAACCAGACTCGACGAAACTCCCATGATCAAGACCCACACGACCATCAACAATAAACTGGGCCTGCATGCCCGCGCGTCTGCCAAGCTGACCAAGCTGGCAGGCAGTTTTCCTTGCGATGTTTTCATGAGCCGGGGCGATCGCCGCATCAATGCCAAGAGCATCATGGGGGTGATGATGCTCGCCGCAGGCATGGGCACCGAGGTAGAAATCGAGACCATCGGCGAGCGTGAACAGGAGGCCATGGATGCGCTGCTCGCGCTGATCGCCGACAAGTTCGGCGAGGGTGAATGACAGGCGTTTTCGTGAACGCACCGGGCGCGGGATTTGTGCCCACTAAGGGGGCGCGGGGGGCTGAAACGGTGATTGAACTGTTGCCGAAAAAGGAGTTTTGATGACGTTTTCCGTCCATGGACTTGCGGTTGCTCGGGGCATCGCCATCGGCCGGGCTGTGCTGGTGGCCTCCAGCCGCATGGATGTGGCGCACTATTTCATCCAGCCCGAGCAGGTGGTCGCGGAAGTCGAGCGGGTGCGCCAGGGGCGCAATGCGGTGTCCGATGAATTGCAGCGCCTGCAGGCTGACATGCCGCCCGACGCGCCGCCCGAACTGACAGCGCTGCTGGATGTGCACCTGATGCTGCTGCAGGACGAGATGCTCACCAGCGGGGTCAAGCACTGGATTTCCGAACGCCTGTACAACGCCGAGTGGGCCCTGACCACACAGTTCGAGCTGATCGCGCGCCAGTTCGACGAGATGGAAGACGAATACCTGCGCGAGCGCAAGGCCGACCTGGAACAGGTGGTCGAGCGCATCCTGCGCTACATGAAGGGCGTCGCCAGCCCGGTGGCGCCACCTGCCAGCAGCCCGCGCCGTAAGACCCAGCAAGACCTGCTGCTCGATGACACCGTGGATGTGCCGCTGGTGCTGGTGGCGCACGACCTGTCACCGGCCGACATGCTGCAGTTCAAGCAAAGCGTTTTCGCCGGCTTTGTGACCGACGTGGGCGGAAAGACCTCGCACACCGCCATCGTGGCGCGCAGCATGGACATTCCGGCCGTGGTGGGCGCGCGTGCGGCCAGCCAGCTGGTGCGCCAGGACGATTGGGTCATCATCGACGGCGATGCCGGGGTGATGATCGTGGATCCCTCGCCCATCGTTCTGGCCGAGTACGGGTTTCGCCAGCGCCAGACCGAGCTGGAGCGCGAGCGCCTCTCGCGCCTGCGCCACACGCCTGCAGTCACGCTGGATGGCCACAAGGTCGAGCTGCTGGCCAACATCGAGCAGCCCGGCGATGCGGCTGCCGCCGTGCGCGCGGGCGCCGTGGGCGTAGGTCTGTTCCGCAGCGAATTCCTCTTCATGGGCAAAAATGGCAACCTGCCCGGTGAAGACGAGCAATACCGGGCGTATTGCGAAGCCATCGACGGCATGCAGGGCCTGCCGGTCACCATTCGCACCATTGACGTGGGCGCCGACAAACCACTGGACAAGGGCCACAAGGACACGCACCTCAATCCCGCCCTTGGTTTGCGGGCCATTCGCTGGAGCCTGGCCGATCCGTCCATGTTCCGAAACCAGCTGCGCGCGGTGCTGCGCGCAGCCGCCTACGGCAAGGTGAAGTTGCTGTTCCCGATGCTGGCGCATCTGCACGAAATCGAGCAGACGCTGGCCCAGGTGGCGTTGGCGCGTGCCGAACTCGACGCCCGGGGCGTGCCCTATGGCCCGGTCGAGCTGGGCGCCATGATCGAAGTGCCAGCAGCTGCCCTGATGGTGCGCAGCTTTCTCAAGCATTTCGACTTTTTGTCCATCGGTACCAACGACCTCATCCAGTACACCCTCGCCATCGACCGCGCCGACGAAGCCGTGGCCCATCTGTACGACCCCTTGCACCCTGCGGTGCTGCGCCTGGTGGCCGACGTGATCTCAGAGGGCCAGGCGCAAGGCAAGAGCGTGTGTGTGTGCGGCGAAACAGCGGGCGATGTGACCATGACGCGCCTGTTGCTGGGGCTGGGCCTGCGCAGTTTTTCGATGCACCCGGCGCAGATCCTGGCCGTGAAGCAAGAGATCTTGCGGGCCGACATCCGCAAGCTGGCCCCGTGGGCACAGCAAGTGCTGGCGGGGGAAGTGACCGCTGCATTGGCTGTGGCCTGACATGCTATATAAATAATAGCTGCTTGCGCTTTATCCATAAGCGCTAGAGACCTTTTTGGCCAAATTTTCTACCGGGCCCGCATGCCCAACACGGCGGCGCTGATGATCATTGCCGTGGAGATGGCAATGCTCCAGCTGAACGGGCGGCCGCTCACCAGCAGCAGCAGAGCGGTAGAGGCCAGCGGCGTGATGTAGCTCAGGATGCCGATGTGCCGCGCATCCCCGAGCTTGAGCGCCTTGTCCCAAAGAAAGAACGATGCGCCCAGCGGGCCCAGGCCCAGCACGGCCAGCAGCGCCCAATCGCGCGCCTGCAGCGAAGCGGCCGGTTCCAGCACCACATGGCACAGCAGCGAGAGCACGCCCGAGACCAGTCCGAACAGGCCAATGGCCGTGGTGGGGAAGGCCGCCACACGTTTGGTGAGCAGCGAGTAGGTGGCCCAGATGAACGCCGCCGCCAGCGCGGGCAGGTAGCCCCAGGCCAGCGTGCCGCTCAGTTCGCGCCCTCCCACCATGGCAATGGCTGCGCCGCCAAAGCCCAGCAGGGCCGCCAGCACATGGGGCAGGCGCAGCGCCACGCCGGGCAACACCACGGGTGCCAGGACCACGATGAGCAGTGGCCACAGGTAGTTGACCAGGTTGGCCTCGACGGGCGGCGCGTGGCGCAGCGCGATGAACAGCAGGAAGTGGTACGCAAACAGGCCATACACACCCAGCGCCAGCGTACGCAGCGGAATGCGCCACTGGGATGGATCGCGCAACACCAATGGCCAGGCCGGCACGCTGCCGATGATGAGGGCGACGCCGGTCAGCAGGAAGGGGGGAACGTGCGTGAGCGAGACGCCCAGCGAGGCGAGGGCGGCCCACAAGGCAATCGCACCCAGGGCATAAAGGTTGGCTTGCATACACCCGACTGTATGCGTCTGCGGAGCCGGGCATCGTCGCGCAACGACGGCGTGTCGTTGCAAGCCTGCGGACGGTGTGCGTGCAGTGCGCGGGCTTGGCCGCAGAGGGTTAGAGTGTGCGGGGGGGCTCAGCGCAGCGTGGAGCGCCGCAAGGCGGCCGTCAGCGCCGAGGGCGAGCGGTAGCCGGTGCGCCGCGCCACTTCGGCCACCGCGACACCATTGCCTCGCAGCCACTGGGCTTGCGCCAGGCGCTGGACGCGCAACCACGCCATGGCTCCCATGCCGTGATCTTCACGGCAGCGCGCCGCAAACTGGCTGGGGCTCAGGTGCACTTGCATGGCCAGGTCCGCCACGGTGAGGTTGTTGTGCCATTGCTGCGCCGCCCATTGCTGCAGCACGGCCCAGTCAATGCGGCGGCGGCGCGCGGCAGGGGGCGGTGAGGTGGGCGCCAGGCTGCCGGCCAGCCAGGCTTCGCGCAACAGAGCGGGGCCATGTGCCTGCGCCAGCGGGCGACCCGATTGAAGCGCGCTGGCCAGATAGTGCGCCAGCGCCAGCGTCTGCGCCGGGGGTGCCACCGTGTCGCGCCGGCCTGCGCACTGCGCCCAGTCAGGGTGCACGCTGTCCAGCACCAGGCACAGACTGCCATGAAGGGATTCGAAATCGTGGCGGTGCCCGGGCGCGATGACGCAGCCGCTGCCCGACGCCACCCGCACACCGCATCCCTCAACTTCCAGTTCGAGCGTCCCGGACAGGCCCAGCAGGATCTGGAAGTGACCATGGCTGTGGCTCCCGGGCGATGCGCCGTAGCGGCGCAGAGAGAGCTGGTCGGAGGTGTTCACGGGGCAACTCCGCCGCGCTGATTCGGGTGGGCTGGTTTACACGCCGGCGGCGTGCGCCTGCTGGTCTGCGTGGTAGCTGCTGCGGACCATGGCACCCACCGCTGCGTGGCTGAAGCCCATCTTGTAGGCTTCTTGCTCGAACATCTTGAAGGTGTCGGGGTGCACGTAGCGGCGAACGGGCAGGTGGCTGTTGCTGGGGGCCAGGTACTGGCCGATGGTCAGCATGTCGATGTTGTGCGCGCGCATGTCGCGCATCACCTGCAGGATCTCCTCGTCGGTCTCGCCCAATCCGACCATGATGCCGCTCTTGGTGGGCACGTCGGGATGCAGGGCCTTGAACTTTTTGAGCAGGTTCAGGCTGAACTGGTAGTCGGAGCCGGGGCGCGCCTCCTTGTACAGGCGCGGCGCGGTTTCCAGGTTGTGGTTCATCACGTCGGGCGGTGCGGCCTTCAGGACTTCGAGCGCGCGGTCGTCGCGGCCGCGGAAGTCAGGTGTAAGGATCTCGATTTGCGTGGCGGGCGAGAGCTCGCGGATGCGCTGGATGCACTCCACGAAGTGCGCACTGCCGCCATCGCGCAGGTCGTCGCGGTCCACGCTGGTGATGACCACGTACTTGAGCTTGAGCGCAGCAATCGTCCTTGCCAAGTTCAACGGCTCGTCCTTGTCGAGCGGGTCGGGGCGGCCATGGCCCACGTCGCAGAACGGGCAGCGGCGCGTGCACTTGTCGCCCATGATCATGAAAGTCGCCGTGCCCTTGCCGAAACACTCGCCGATGTTGGGGCAGGAGGCTTCTTCACATACGGTGTTGAGATTGTTCTCGCGCAGGATCTGCTTGATCTCGTAGAAACGTGTGGTGGGCGAGCCGGCTTTTACACGGATCCACTCGGGCTTTTTCAGCACTTCGCCTTGTTCGACCTTGATCGGAATCCGCGACAGCTTGGCGGCGGCCTTCTGTTTGGCCAGCGGGTTGTAGGTTTCTGCGGACTGTGCTTCGCGGACGACTTCAGGGGTGCTCATGGCGTGTAGGCAGTTCAGGGTGCAAGCCGGGCGCTGAGCTGCTGGCCCAGCACCTGCGCGGCTTCGTCCCAAGTGGTGTGGACCCCGATTGTAGAAAGATCCACCGTTTTCAAACCTGCGTAACCGCAAGGGTTGATGCGTTCATAAGGTTCCAGGTCCATGGCCACATTGAGCGCCACGCCGTGGTAGGTGCAGTGCCGGCTGACCTTGATGCCCAAGGCGGCAATCTTCCCCAGCCCGTCAAATTCGGGCACTGGAGCAGCGGCGCCGACGCGCTTTTGTGGCCGCTGGGGCAGCAGCGCGTGGCTGTGCGGGTCATCCAGGCGCACATAGATGCCGGGGGCACCGGCCACGCGGTGGCCCGTGACACCAAAGTGCGCCAGTGTGCGGATCACCGCCTCTTCAATGCGATAGACGTATTCCTTGACGAAATAGCCGGCGCGCTGCAGGTCAATCAGCGGGTAAGCCACCACCTGACCGGGGCCATGAAAAGTGACCTGCCCGCCCCGGTTGGTGGCAACCACCGGAATGTTGCCGGGGCGAAGAATGTGATCTGTTTTGCCCGCTATCCCTTGTGTGTAAAGCGCATCGTGCTCGCAAATCCAGAGCAAATCACGGCTCTCCGGCGTGCGGGTCGCCGTGTAGTCCTGCATGGCCTGCACGGTGGCGGCATAGTCCACCCGGCCCAGCACGCAGAGGTCGATGGCCATGTCTTAGAGCACCACTTTCACCAGGGGGTGTGCTGACAGCGCGCGGTACAGGTCATCAAGCTGCTCCCGGCTGGTGGCGGTGATGGTGATGGTGACGCCGAGATAATTGCCCGCACGGCTGTCGCGCAGTTCAATGGTGGCGGCATCGAAAGTGGGGTCGAAGCGGTGCGCCAACTCGGTCACTGCATGCACAAAACCATCCACTTTGGCGCCCATGACCTTGATGGGAAACCGGGATGGGTATTCGATCAGAGAATCCTTGCGGGGATCATCGGTGGATGGTGCAGCGCCGTTGGCTGGGGGCGGTGTAGGAGAAATCATGGACGAGTGCTTCTTTTTTGATAGCTTAAGATGCTTTACCATTGGGCGACAAAGCCAAGTAATGGCAATGCTTCACAGCGATGTCCTTGCTCGATAAGGGTGCAAGAAAAGTGTATTGTGGTGCCGCGCGCCGTTGGTCGATAGCCACAACAGGGCAGCGCGCGCACCACTTTCGCACCCGCGTTGCGGGTCTTTGCAATCCGCCACGGGTTTTTACTTATAATTAGAGGCTTTGTAAAAGTTCCAGCTTGTGACGCGGGCGTCATTCATCCATGAAAACAATCGCGCCTGTAACAGAAGCTGAGGCTGAAGAGCCTGACTTCAAGCCCCTGACGGCCCAAGAGGCTGAACAGTGGCGCAGTCGCAATCCTGTCGTGTCGATGTGGAAGATTGTGGTGGGTCAGGCGCTGGTTGGAGTGCTGGTGGCTTTGGCGGCTTGGGTTGTGACGGGTCGGGTGTCGGTTGGCTGGTCTGCAGCCTATGGTGCTCTGGCGGTGGTGCTTCCAGCTGCCTTGTTCGCGCGCGGCGTCCAGCGCCAAAAGGCGTCCGAGAATCCGCGAGGGGCCATGGTGGGGTTCTTTGGCTGGGAGATTGCCAAGATTGTGTTGACGGTGGCCCTGCTGGCTGCTGCGCCTCGGCTGGTGCCGGGGTTGAGTTGGTTGGCCCTGGTGGCGGGTATGGTGATCACGATGAAAACGTACTGGGTGGCACTTTTGGTGCGGCCCGGTGTCCGAAAAACCGATTGATAAAGAGAAGAGTTGTCCGATGGCCGCAGAAGCGCACGCTCCGACTGCAAGTGAATACATCGTTCACCACCTGCAGCATCTTCAGAACGTCAACCAGACCAAGATTGTTGACTTCACCGTCATCAACTACGACTCCATCATTGTGGGGCTCGTTCTGGGCGTCATCACGCTTTTGATTCTCTGGTCGGCTGCCCGCAAGGCAACTTCCGGTGTTCCGGGGCGCTTCCAGGCGGCCGTGGAAATCCTGGTGGAGATGGTTGACAATCAGGCGAAAGCCAACATTCACAACGCTGAGAGCCGCAAGTTCATCGCTCCGCTGGGTCTTACCGTGTTTGTCTGGATCTTCCTGATGAACTTCATGGACATGCTGCCGGTGGATGCGCTGCCAGCCCTCTGGGCACAGATCTACGGCGCCGCTGGCCATGATCCGAGTCATGCTTACCTGCGTGTCGTGCCGACGGCCGATCTGTCCACGACCCTTGGTTTGGCTTTCGCTGTTCTGGTCCTGCGCTTCTGGTACAGCGTCAAGATTAAGGGTGCTGGCGGTTGGGCGCACGAACTCGTGTCGGCTCCTTTTGGTACCAGCAAGAATCCGATCTTCGCCCTGATTCTCGGTGTGATCAATGTGCTGATGCAGATCATTGAATATGTGGCCAATACCGTGTCCCACGGCATGCGGTTGTTCGGCAACATGTATGCCGGCGAACTGGTCTTCATGCTGATTGCATTGATGGGTGGCGCAGCCGCGCTGTCTCTGTCTGGGGTGCTGCTGCCTGTGGGTCATGTGATCGCGGGCACCATCTGGACGCTGTTTCATATTCTGGTGATCACGCTGCAAGCATTCATTTTCATGATGCTGTCGCTGATCTACCTTGGCCAGGCGCACAACGCCCATTAAGCTTTCCCTTTCGTTGTTTCTTTCCTTAACTTTTCTTTTTTAACTCAGGAGTCATCATGGAAAACATTCTCGGTCTCGTCGCTCTGGCTTGTGGTCTGATCGTTGGTCTTGGTGCCATCGGCGCTTCGATCGGTATCGCACTGATGGGTGGCAAGTTCCTCGAATCGTCGGCACGTCAGCCTGAACTGATCAACGAACTGCAAACCAAGATGTTCATCTTGGCTGGTCTGATCGATGCGGCTTTCCTGATCGGTGTGGCTATCGCTCTGCTGTTCGCATTCGCCAACCCCTTCGCTTCGACGTTCTTGGCCAACCTGCCCAAGTAATTCCCGTTCAACGCCACTCTAGAAAGGTGTTGCCGTGAGTATCAATGCGACCCTGTTCGTTCAGGCCATTGTCTTTCTGATCCTTGTGTGGTTCACGATGAAATTCGTGTGGCCTCCGATCGCAAAGGCGCTGGATGAACGAGCCCAGAAAATCGCCGATGGCCTCGCCGCTGCCGACCGTGCCAAGTCCGAACTGACCGCTGCCAATCAGCGCGTCGAAAAGGAGCTGTCACAGGCCCGCAACGAAACGGCCTCGCGTCTTGCGGACGCCGACCGACGTGCCCAGGCCATCGTGGAAGAGGCCAAGGCCCGCGCCACCGAGGAAGGCAACAAGATTGTTGCTGCTGCCCGCGCTGAAGCCGAGCAGCAAACGGTGCAAGCCCGCGAATCCCTGCGTGAGCAGGTGGCAGCACTGGCCGTCAAGGGTGCCGAGCAGATTCTCCGCAAGGAAGTCAATGCTGGCGTTCATGCCGACCTGCTCAACCGCCTGAAGACCGAGCTGTAAGGGGACAATATGGCAGAACTCGCCACCATTGCACGCCCTTACGCCGATGCCTTGTTCAAGGCCGTCACGGCGGGTGCGGGCGTCGATCTGGGTAGCACCGCTGCCTGGGTGGACGAACTGGCGGCGATTGCCGCCAACCCACAGTTGCGCCAGCTGGCGGACAACCCCAAAGTGACGGCAGGCCAGGTGTTTGACGTCTTCACGGGTGTAGCGCAGTCTGCGCTGCCCGAAATGGCGAAAAACTTCCTGCGTACAGTCATCGACAACGGGCGTCTCAACGCGCTCCCCGAAGTGGCTGAGCAGTTTCGTGCTCTTGTCAATCGCCGCAACGGGTCTTCGGACGCCGTGGTCTACAGCGCCTTTCCCATGGACGGCGCTGCACTGGCAGACGTCGGCTCGGCGCTGGAAAACCGCTTTGGCCGCAAGCTCAATCTCACCGTGCAGCAGGACGAGTCCCTGATCGGTGGCATTCGCGTAGTGGTGGGTGACGAGGTGCTGGACACTTCGGTCAAGGCCCGTCTTGAACAAATGAAAGCGGTCCTCACCGCGTGATGCGGCGAGGTCTTCGCGAACCAAAGAAAGAAGGAAAGAGTCATGCAACTCAATCCCGCAGAAATTTCTGAACTCATCAAGAGCCGCATCGAAGGGCTGGCCGCCAGCAGCGACATCCGCAACCAGGGCACCGTGGTGTCCGTGTCTGACGGTATCGTGCGCGTTCATGGCCTGTCGGACGTGATGCAAGGCGAAATGCTGGAGTTCCCCGCCACCAAGGACGGTCAGCCTTCCTACGGTCTGGCTCTGAACCTCGAGCGCGACTCTGTCGGCGCCGTGATTCTGGGTGAGTACGAGCACATCTCCGAAGGCGACACCGTCAAGTGCACTGGCCGCATTCTGGAAGTGCCAGTTGGCCCTGAACTGATTGGCCGCGTGGTGAACGCCTTGGGTCAGCCGATTGACGGCAAGGGTCCTATCAACGCCAAGCTCACCGACGTGATCGAAAAGGTTGCTCCGGGCGTGATTGCCCGTAAATCGGTGGACCAGCCGTTGCAAACCGGCCTGAAGTCGATTGACTCCATGGTGCCTGTGGGCCGTGGTCAGCGCGAACTGATCATTGGTGACCGCCAGACCGGCAAGACTGCCGTCGCTATCGACGCCATCATCGCCCAGAAGGGCCAGGGCGTCACCTGCATCTACGTTGCCATCGGTCAGAAGGCGTCGTCGATCAAGAACGTGGTGCGCTCACTGGAACAAGCCGGCGCGATGGAATACACCATTGTCGTGGCTGCCTCGGCATCTGAATCCGCCGCCATGCAATACGTGTCGGCATACTCGGGCTGCACGATGGGTGAGTATTTCCGCGACCGCGGCGAAGACGCCCTGATTGTTTATGACGACCTGTCCAAACAAGCCGTGGCCTATCGCCAGGTTTCGCTGCTGTTGCGTCGCCCACCAGGCCGCGAAGCCTACCCTGGCGACGTGTTCTATCTCCACAGCCGCCTGCTCGAGCGTGCAGCCCGCGTGAATGCCGACTATGTCGAAGCCTTTACCAAGGGTGCCGTGAAGGGGAAGACTGGCTCGCTGACTGCGCTGCCGATCATCGAAACGCAAGCTGGCGACGTGTCCGCTTTCGTGCCAACCAACGTGATTTCTATCACCGACGGCCAGATCTTCCTGGAAACCAGCCTGTTCAACGCCGGTATCCGTCCTGCTATCAATGCCGGTATTTCGGTGTCCCGCGTGGGTGGTGCAGCACAGACCAAGCTGATCAAGAACCTGTCCGGCGGTATCCGTACCGACTTGGCCCAGTACCGTGAGCTGGCTGCCTTTGCGCAGTTTGCTTCCGACCTGGACGAAGCTACCCGCAAGCAACTGGAGCGTGGCGCTCGTGTGACGGAATTGCTCAAGCAAGCCCAGTACAGCCCTCTGCCTATCTCGTTGATGGCCTCGACGCTGTTCGCTGTGAACAAGGGCTTCCTCGACGACATCGACGTCAAGAAGGTGCTCGACTTCGAGCACGGCCTGCACCAGTTCCTCAAGACCAGCCATGCCGCTCTGCTGGCCAAGCTGGAGAAGGACCGCGCCATGGACAAGGACGCTGAGGCCGAATTGACCGCTGCCGTGGGCGCGTTCAAGAAGTCGTTCGCTTAAACCGGACGAGGAGGCATCATGGCAGCAGGCAAGGAAATACGCGGCAAGATCAAATCGGTGGAAAACACCAAGAAGATCACCAAAGCCATGGAAATGGTGGCCGCATCCAAAATGCGCAAGGCGCAGGAACGGATGCGGGCAGCTCGCCCCTACAGCGAAAAGATCCGCAACATTGCAGCCAACCTCGGCCATGCGAATCCTGAGTACGTTCACCCGTTCATGAAGGTGAACGAGGCCAAGGCGGCTGGCGTGATCGTGGTCACTACCGACAAGGGCCTGTGTGGCGGCATGAACACCAACGTGTTGCGTGCCGTGACCACCAAGTTGCGTGAATTGCAGAGCGCTGGCGTGTCCACCGAAGCTGTGGCCATTGGCAACAAGGGTCTGGGATTCCTGAACCGTGTGGGCGCCAAGGTGGTGTCGCATGTGACGGGTCTTGGCGACACGCCCCATCTGGACAAGCTCATCGGCCCGGTGAAGGTGCTGCTCGATGCTTATGCCGAAGGCAAGATCAACGCGGTGTATCTGAGCTACACCAAGTTCATCAACACCATGAAGCAGGAGTCGGTGGTGGAGCAGTTGCTGCCCCTGTCCTCCGAGCAGATGCAGGCCGAAAAAACGGAGCATGGCTGGGACTACATCTACGAACCTGACGCGCAAAGCGTCATCGACGAGTTGCTGGTTCGCTATGTCGAGTCCCTGATCTACCAGGCGGTTGCGGAAAACATGGCGTCCGAGCAGTCGGCACGCATGGTGGCCATGAAGGCCGCCACCGACAACGCCGGCAGCGTCATTGGCGAGTTGAAGCTGGTCTACAACAAGACGCGCCAGGCAGCGATCACGAAAGAACTTTCGGAAATCGTGTCCGGCGCCGCTGCTGTTTAAGCAGCTCAACCAACATCTAAATTGGAGCGAAAAATGGCTCAAGTGCAAGGCAAGATTGTTCAATGTATCGGCGCTGTGGTGGACGTTGAGTTCCCGCGCGACCAGATGCCCAAGATTTATGACGCTCTGAAGCTGGACGGCTCGGCTCTGACGCTGGAAGTTCAGCAGCAGCTGGGCGATGGCATCGTGCGTACCATTGCGCTCGGATCGTCCGACGGCCTGCGCCGCGGCATCATGGTGTCCAACACAGGCAACCCCATCACGGTGCCTGTCGGCAAGGCGACGCTGGGTCGAATCATGGACGTGCTCGGCGCGCCCATCGACGAGCGCGGTCCGGTCAGCCAGGAACTGACGGCATCCATCCACCGCAAGGCCCCTGCGTACGACGAACTGTCGCCTTCGCAAGAGCTGCTGGAAACCGGCATCAAGGTGATCGACCTGGTCTGCCCGTTCGCCAAGGGCGGTAAGGTGGGTCTGTTCGGTGGCGCCGGCGTGGGCAAGACCGTGAACATGATGGAACTCATCAACAACATCGCCAAGGCCCACAGCGGTCTGTCGGTGTTCGCTGGTGTGGGTGAGCGTACCCGTGAGGGCAACGACTTTTATCACGAAATGGCCGATTCCGGCGTGGTGAACCTGGAGAAGCTCGAAGAGTCCAAGGTTGCCATGGTGTACGGCCAGATGAACGAGCCCCCAGGCAACCGTCTGCGCGTTGCGCTGACCGGCCTGACCATCGCCGAGTCGTTCCGTGACGAAGGCCGTGACGTGCTGTTCTTCGTGGACAACATCTACCGCTACACGCTGGCCGGCACTGAAGTGTCCGCTCTGCTGGGCCGTATGCCTTCCGCCGTGGGCTACCAGCCTACGCTGGCTGAAGAAATGGGCCGTCTGCAAGAGCGCATTACCTCGACCAAGGTGGGCTCGATCACTTCCATCCAGGCCGTTTACGTGCCTGCCGATGACTTGACCGATCCATCGCCTGCCACCACGTTCGCCCACCTGGATTCCACCGTGGTGCTTTCGCGTGACATTGCCTCGCTGGGTATCTACCCGGCTGTGGATCCTCTGGATTCCACCAGCCGCCAGCTGGACCCGAACGTCGTGGGCGAAGACCACTACGCTACGGCCCGTGCTGTGCAAGGTACTCTGCAGCGCTACAAGGAACTGCGCGACATCATCGCCATTCTGGGCATGGACGAACTGGCTCCTGAAGACAAGCTGGCTGTTGCCCGCGCGCGCAAGATCCAGCGTTTCCTGTCGCAGCCGTTCCATGTGGCCGAAGTGTTCACGGGCTCGCCTGGCAAGTACGTTCCGCTGTCGGAAACCATCCGTGGTTTCAAGATGATTGTGGGTGGCGAGTGCGATCACCTGCCAGAACAGGCGTTCTACATGGTGGGCACCATTGACGAAGCCTTCGAAAAGGCCAAGAAGATGGCCTGATTGCCCGGCGGCTGAGCAGCCCACGGCGGCTCGGCCTTCAGCAATCTAGCAAACCATCTTTTCCCAGGAGCAATGATGAACACCATCCACGTTGATGTGGTCAGTGCCGAAGAGTCCATCTTCTCCGGTGAAGCGCGCTTTATTGCGCTGCCCGGTGAAGCGGGCGAACTGGGTGTGTACCCACGCCACACTCCGCTGATTACGCGTATCAAGCCCGGCTCGGTGCGCATTGAAATGGCCGATGGCAGCGAAGAGTTTGTTTTCGTGGCCGGGGGCATTCTGGAAGTCCAGCCCGACTGCGTGACCGTGTTGTCCGACACCGCCATCCGTGGCAAGGATCTGGATGATGAGAAGGCCAATGCTGCCAAGGCTGCCGCAGAAGAGGCGTTGAAAAACGCCAAAAGCGAAATCGACCTGGCCAAGGCGCAATCGGAACTGGCTGTCATGGCAGCGCAGATTGCTGCATTGCGCAAATATCGCCAAAAGAGGTAAGTCAGTCCCCCGGCTGATCGCGTCCCCGAAACCCGGCTTTGCCGGGTTTTTTCATGGAGCCAGTACACAGACATCGCTGTTGATGAGACAGGCTGGTCGGTGGGCCTGGGCACATATGGTTCAAGGGATGTGGGGTTCGTCGGGCAATTCGTTGGATCGGGCTGCGTCCGGTGACGCCGGAAAATGATGGCATAACAAAGCTGTGACTTCGTCCACTGCCAAACCCATGCCCTCTTCAAATTGCCCCGCGCGGAAGGCCTGCGACATGCGGGCAACCATCTTTTGCCACTCAGCGGCGCCGACGTGTGCGTGGATTCCCCGGTCGGCGACGATATCGATGGAATGCTCTGCAAGCAGAACATAGATAAGCACACCGTTGTTGTGTTCTGTGTCCCACACGCGCAGCTTGCTGAACATCATGAGGGCGCGCTCGCGCGCGGGCGCATTGCGCAGCAGATAGCTCCACGGGAGACCACCTTCCGCACACAGGCGTATCTGTCCGGTGTGCTGTTGTTCGCTGGCGGCAATGCGGGTGGTCAGCCGCTGCAAGGCGACGTCGGGGAGCACGCGGCGCACGAGTTGGTCGTTCCAGCGGTGCCGCAAGAGACGGGCAACTGCCCCAAAGACGGGAAAAAGCCCTGACATGTTCACCAGTCTCCCGAGGCGCCACCGCCTCCAAAATCGCCGCCGCCACCAGAACGGAATCCGCCACCGCCTGAGGATCCGCTGCCCCAGCCCCCACCTCCGGTGCCGTAACCCCATCCGCCACCACGTCCGCGACTGGACAGGGTGCGTGACGATGCACTGAGAAGCATGTAGACCATTGCGGCCAAGCCTGCCAGCCCTGCCAGCAGGGCGCTGGTGGTTGCCACGTAGGCCAGCCCAGCAGCGAGGGACCCTGTCAGCACCGAACCCAGGCCTTTACCGAAAATGGAGCGCACCAACGGGCCGACCACCGTGACTCCCAGAAACAGGAAAATAGCCCACTCACCCCAATCTATAGCATCGTCTCTCCCCGACGGGCGAGCATTTGCTTGCGGCTCTGGCAAGGCTTCTTCGGCAATGCGGGCAGATATCTGGGTAATAGCCGCCTGCAGGCCCCCGGCGAAATCGCCTTCACGAAAGCGCGGCTTTATGGCCGTGTCAATGATGCGGGCCGCGGCAATGTCCGGAATAGCGCCTTCCAGTGCCTTGGCCACCTCCATGCGCATCTTGCGGTCATCTTTTGCGACCAGCAGCAGCACACCATCACCCACGGTTCGGCGGCCGATCTTCCAGGTGTTCGCAACGCGGTTGGCGTAGCTGGCAATGTCTTCGGGTGCCGTGGTGGCCACCATCAGCACCACTACCTGGGAGCCACCGGATTGTTCAAGTGCTGCGAGCTGCTGCTCCAGAGACAGAAGCTGGCCGGAACTGAGCGTGCCGGTTTGATCCAGCACGCGTGCTGTCAGCGCAGGAACCGGTTGCGGTGTTTGCGCATAAACGCTACCCCATCCGGTTGCTATTAATAATATAGCTGCTAGCGCAATGTGGATAAGCGCTAAAGGCATATATGAGCAAGAATCAAGGCTTCGATGCCGAAAAATCGACAGCGGGTGGTGCGGTGATCTGGGCTTCGTTTTGCACGCTGAAACTTGGCTTCGGAGCGTAGCTGAACGCCATGGCGGTCAGATTGGTGGGAAAGCTGCGCGCCAGCACGTTGTATTCCTGCACCGTCTGGATGTAACGGTTGCGTGCCACGGTGATGCGGTTCTCGGTGCCTTCCAGCGTCACACGGAGGTCCCGGAAGCCTTGATTTGCCTGCAGGGTGGGATAGCGCTCTGCCACCACCATCAGCCGCGAAAGCGCTCCCGACAACTCCCCCTGCGCCGCCTGGAACTTGGCAAATGCGGTGGGGTCGTTGAGCGTTTCCGGCGTCACCTGGATGGAGGAGGCTTTGGCGCGGGCCTCGATCACCTTCGTCAGCGTGTCCTGCTCGAAACTGGCTTCGCCTTTGACGGTGGCAACAATGTTGGGCACCAGATCGGCGCGGCGCTGGTATTGATTGAGTACCTCACTCCAAGCGGCCTTGGATTGTTCGTCCAGGCGCTGAAAATCGTTGTAGCCGCAGCCTGTAAGCAACAGAGCAGCCGTGAAAAGGGCAAGAAGACGTTTCATGGTGGCGGGCCTGTGTATGGAAAAATGAAATGGGGAATACCGGAAGTGGCAAGGTACCGTTGAATTTTGCCGCAAGGCAGGTTTGGTCCCAAGGAAGTCCCAGCACCCGCACTGGACAGGGCCAAGCACAATACCAGTTCCGCGACATTCTCACCATCCCATGACCCGCGCACGCCCCAGAGCAGCAGTACTGGGCGGATCTGCCGAAGACATCGAGGCGGCGTTTTACGAAGCGCAGCAACACGGTGACATCGAACAGCTGATGTCCTGCTGGGCGCAGGATGAGGACATTGTGTGCGTGCACCCGGATGGTCCGCGCCTCTTGGGCACCGGTGCATTCGTGCCGCGTTCGAGGCCATTTTCAGCCACGGTGTGGTGCGAGCCACACCTTTGCAGGTGCACAGGGTGCTTGCACTGGCCAGTGCCGTGCACGGTGTGGTCGAACAACTGGAAATAACGCTACCGGATGGAGTGCACCATGCGCTCATCCTGGCGACCAATGTCTATCACAATGCACCCGAAGGGTGGCGCATGGCGTCCACCACGCCAGTCCGGGGGGCGCACAAGATGCCCAGAATCTGAGCGATGGGCGACCCGTGTTGCATTGACATGTGCGCTGACCGAGGATGGAAAAATGATGCCTGTCAGGCCCGCTGAAAGCTCGCAGTGCACACTGAACTACGTGGCACCGCGGTGGTTGCCCGGGGGGCAGTTGCAGACAATATGGCCGGCACTGTATTCGCGGCGGGTGAAGGGGCCACCGTTGCCATATCGGCGCGAGCGGTGGACCACGCCAGACGCAGATTTTTTGGATGTGGATTATCTGCAGGACGGCGCTCCGACGGAGTTTTTGCGTCCGTTGCTGGTGGTTTTTCATGGCCTTGAAGGATCATCGCGCAGCCACTACGGTGAGGCTTTTGCCGATGTGGCCCGGGAGCGAGGCTGGGCCTGTGCATTGCCGCATTTTCGTGGCTGCAGCGGCGAGATCAATCGGGCACCCCGCGCCTACCATTCTGGCGACCATGAAGAGATGGGCTGGATGCTTGAACGCTTGCGCCGCGCCCATCGCGGGCCATTGATGGCGGTGGGTGTCTCTCTAGGGGGTAACGCCCTGTTGCGGTGGGCGGCCGAGGCCGGGGCGCAGGCCGGCCGTAGCGTGGATGCCGTGGCTGCGGTGTGCTCGCCGCTGGATCTGGCGGCTGGGGGGAGGGCGATCGGTCAGGGCTTCAATCGGCAGGTCTACACACGCATGTTCATGCGCACGCTCATACCCAAAGCACTGAAGAAACTGGAGCAGCATCCGGGCCTGTTTGATCGCGATACCTTGTTGAAGGCGCGTGATCTGTATGCGTTTGACAACGTATTCACAGCGCCCCTGCACGGGTTCAGAGACACAGAAGATTACTGGCGCCGCGCGTCAGCAAAACCGTTGCTGCGCAACCTTCACATACCTGCCCTGGTGGTCAATGCCCGCAATGATCCCTTTGTTCCCGCATCCAGCCTGCCTGCAGCCAACGAGGTGGGATCCTCTGTGCGGCTGTGGCAACCGATGCATGGCGGGCATGTGGGGTTTGTGCAGGGTCGGGTTCCTGGCCATGTGCGGGCCATGCCGGAAATCGTGGTGGGATGGCTGTCGCAGCAAGCCGCAGCCCACGCAGTTGCTCCGGGCGGGGCACAATGCGCGCATGGATGACATCGTCAAACAGGCCCTCGTCAAGTGGCCCAATGTGCCCAATTGCTACGGATGGCTAGGCTTGGATGCGCGTGGGCGGTGGTACCTGCGTGACGACGCTGCTCAGGCGGCAGGTCCGTTCCCCCACAGTAAGGGTTCCCTCCTGCAGCACGAAAAACTCATTGAATTCATCCAGCGCAATTACGAGGCAGACGTAGAGGGGCAGTGGTTCTTTCAGAACGGCCCACAGCGGGTGTACGTAGAGTTGGAGTACACGCCATGGGTATGGCGCATCGAATCAGATTTTTCGCTGGTGGCACACACAGGGGTCAAAGCTGCCGCACTGGGCTGCCTTGAGGATGAGTGCGGCCGTGTTTATCTCAGCTCCGCAATCGGTGTGGGACTGGTCCACACGCTGGATATGGAAGCTGTCGCGGATGCCGTTGAAAAAGGGATCTGGTCGCCGCAACCTGTGCGCAGCGCCGAGCTACCTCTGCAATTCGGCTACGTCTTGAACCCCAAGGCGCATAGCATGTCGCGCTGAATCGTTCAGTACCGTTGGTCTTTCAACACACACCAGGCAGAAAAAAGCCGACCACTCGGGTCGGCTCGGAACAAGTTACGCGATTGTGCGGTGCTGTGCCTATTTGGCCGCCTCGGCCATGTACTCCACTGCCGCACGCAAATCTTCATCCGAAGCTTGTGCGCCACCACGGGCAGGCATACCACCCTTGCCCTGAACAGCGCTGGCATACACCGCATCAATGCCTGCAGCCAAGCGCGGGGCCCAGGCAGTCTTGTCGCCAAACTTGGGCGCGCCAGCTATGCCGGCACCATGGCACACCTGACAAGCCTGCTTGTACAAAGCTTCGCCATTGGCCGAAACTGCCGATGCAGGAGCGGCCGCCGCTACAGGCGCAGCAGTACTGGCCGGCGAAGCGTCTGCAGAGGGCGCGCCAGCAGCAGCGGGTTCTGCGAACTTGGCGCCACCAGCATTCGCCATGTAAGCGACCGCACGTGCAATCTCAGTGTCATTGAACTCGCCGCCACCTTGCGGCGCCATGGCATTTTTGCCCTTGAGCGCAGACTGAACCAGCGTGTCGAATCCGGTCTTGATGCGCGGGCCCCATTCGGCGGCGTCTCCGAGCTTGGGTGCGCCTGCAGCCCCCGTGGCGTGGCAAGCCGCGCATTGCCCTTTGTAAACTTCTTCGCCACCGCGCAAGGGGCGGTTTGAATCGCGAATCTCCACCATGCCGATCTTCTGGATGCGCTCGGCGATCGCTTTTTCGGGATTCGCAGAGCCTGCGGCGGGTTTGTTGTCAGCGGTCACATACAAAACCAAGCCGATGATTGCGAAGATCGGTACCACAAACGAAAGAATCACCGCAACCAGCAACTGCTTGGGGTTTTTGATTGGGCCGGTATGTGCTTCTTCGTGATGGTTGTTGTCGCTCATGACGTCCTCAGTTATGTCGGGGCTTGATGTGATCAATTTTTAATTATAGGTGTGATGACCCGGATGCGACACGGAAGCAGGCTGGCGCCAGCACTGACGAGGTGTTCGTCGCTGACGCATCGCAGACGTCTGTGCGATGCCGCGCGAAAGTGAGGTGCATACGTAAGTGGTCTGCGTGTGGGGTGAACAGCAGGCAATCCATCGTGGCGATCTCGTCGTTCGCAGGGCTTGCTCATGCAATAATCTACGGGTTGGTTCAAAGCACAAAGTGCGGCTGTAGCTCAGTGGATAGAGTATTGGCCTCCGAAGGCTATAGTCATCCGGGCTGTCAGCGGAATTTTGAGTATTGGTCTTTTAAGAGTTGCGGCTGTAGCTCAGTGGATAGAGTATCGGCCTCCGAAGCCGAGGGTCGTGGGTTCGATCCCCGCCAGCCGCACCAAAATCAAGGACTTACGTGAGTTTTCCATGGCTCACGATACAGTCAAATTTTGGTTCAAGTCTCAGAGTTGACCGCTCTCAGCAGCCAATAAGGCCTTGAGGCTCAGGGTCACAGTTTTCTGACGTCTGTGTTCATGGCCCGCCTGTGGCCCATGCGTGGCCCTGCCATAGCGCAGAGATGAAGCTTCAAGAGATTTTTGACCATTGGGCCCGTGGCCCATCGAAAGTTCTTCAGCTTGCCGTCATCTCTTGATGGATGCTCCGTTGACTGCTAAACCTTCCCACTTGGGGGATAAGCAATCAAATGACTGTTCAGCAGCGTTATGCACAGCACGCAGTTATGCACAGTTGGTCCGGCAGCGCGGCGTCGCCGCCCTCGCAAGAGGGCTGCGGTCGCGTCTTTGAACTTCACG